>JAZQNZ010000289.1:0-3108 GCA_045627665.1 Oscillospiraceae bacterium | reverse complement strand
ACGCCGGAATATTTTTCGCTCTCTGTCTTCCTGCTGCTCCTGAATATTCCGATGTTTCTGTACGGCCTGAAAAAGCAGGGAACCACCTTCACTGTCTATTCGATCTTTGCCGTTGCGGTCTATGCGGTTGCGGCATGGCTGATTACGGATGTGCTTCCGATCAACGTCAGCATTGCGTCTCCGCTTGCGGGGACAGATCTGCTGCTGTGCGCTTTGTTCGGCGGGATGATCTCCGGCGTCGGCAGCGGTCTTGCGATCCGGTTCGGCGGTGCGATGGACGGCATTGAGGTCATGGCAGTTATTTTTGCAAAGCGGCTCGGGATCACAGTGGGCACATTTGTGATGATATATAATGTGATCCTTTATGTGATCTGCGGCATTGTGATCAACAGTTGGATCCTCCCGCTGTATTCCATTGTGACATATATGGCCGCGCTGAAGACCGTGGACTTTATTGTTGACGGTATCGACCGCGAAAAGTGCGCGATGATCATTACGATCAGGCCGAACGAGGTCTGCACCGCGCTGTCTGATCACTTTGAGGCCGGAACAACGCGTGTGGAAGCGGTCGGCGGATATTCCGGTACCAAAAAGGCCGTGGTTTATTTTGTTGTGAACCGTTTCCAGATCTACCAGATGAAAAATATCGTTTATGAAACGGATCCCTCTGCGTTTATCGCACTCTACGAAATTTCGGATGTATTCCGGGCAAACCAGAGTAGCGAATGCTGAGCGTACAGATAGAGTACTGATATAAAATAACTGCGCACCGCAAAAGCGGTGCGCAGTATTTCTTACGATTAAATAAAGGGATGTACCTGGGAAATCAGCCGTGGAACAGGCGATAAAACCAGCCGTGCTTCTTTTCTTCGGTTTCCGGCGTTTCCGCTGAAGCGGAATTGGGAAGCGGCTTCACCGTGCGTGTGGAGAAGTATCTCGCCAAGCGCTCCTGACTGTCGCTGCCTTTCTGCTCCGAAGCTTTGCGGTAAGAACCGTCCGACATCATGATCCAGCCCTTCACATCGTCATGGCGGAAGGCATCCATGACCTCCATGACCTGTTCCTGAATGTCCGGAGAGGTGATCTCAACGAACGTTTCCACACGGCGTCGGGTATTTCTGTTGAGAAGGTCGCCGGAGCCGATAAAGATGCGGCGATCCCCGTCCCGCCCGAAAACATAGACACGCGAGTGCTCAAGATAGCGCCCGACAACGCTCCGCACACGGATGTTTTCGGTGAAGTCTTTCAAGCCGGGGCGCAGACAGCAGATGCCGCGAATGTACAGGTCAACAGAAACCTCTGCGCGGGAACATTCGATCAGCTTTTTCATAATCTCCATGTCATTCATGGAGTTGATTTTGATGGAAACAAAGCCCGCCTTGCCCTTTGCGATTTCCTGATCCAGCAGGGACAGCAGCAGGGGACGGAAGCACTGCGGGGCAGTGATGAGATGCTCCGTTTTGGGCGGAAGCTGGCCAAGCGCCAGTGCTTCAAAAAAGCTCGCTGCATCCTCGCCGATCTCCTGCTTTGAGGTGATGAGGGAAAGATCGCAGTACTGCTCTGCGGTGGACTCATTATAGTTGCCGGTGCCGATCTGCGTGATATATTTCACTTCATCGCCGCACTTGCGCGTGATGAGACAGAGCTTGCTGTGGACTTTCTGCACCGGGAGACCGTAAATAATGGAGCAGCCGGCGCTTTCAAGCATTTCACTGTAGTCAATGTTGTTTTTTTCGTCAAACCGGGCGCGCAGCTCAAGCAGGCAGAGAACATCTTTTCCCTGGTCGGCAGCGTAGGACAGTGCTGCGGCAACCTTGCTGTTTACCGCAAGACGGTACAGCGTAATCCGTATGGAAACGACCTCGGGGTCATCCGCGGCTTCATAGAGCATTTCAATGAAGGGCATCATGCTCTGATACGGATAGCTGAGCAGAATGTCATGCTGATCAAGATAGCGGAAATAATCTCCTTTGCGCAGCTTGACCGTGCGCTCCGGGTGACGCTCCGGATATCGAAGCTCGGGCGCGCCGCTGAGGATTTTACCGAAGTCCATGTGGAACGGATACGGCGAGATATAAATTTGCTTTTCGGGAATTTTCAGGAATTTTTCAAGCTGCTCCAGCAGATTCGGATCAGGCTTTCCGCTGATCTGCAGGCGGACGATCTGCTGGCGTTTTCTCTTGCGTATCAGCTTTTCCATGCTCTCGCGGAAATCAGCGTCCTGCGTCAGGGTGTTTTCATCGATGAAAACGTCGGCGTTGCGGGTGGCGCGGATCGTGCACACATTCTTCACCAGATACTTCTTAAAGATCTGCGGAGCAAAATGCTTTATCAGCTCCTCGGTCAGCACGATTTTCTGACTGCCGTTGAGTTCATACGACCTGAAAGGCGGCAGACGGGTATAGTCCACCAGACCGAGCACAAACTTGTCGCTCTTTCGAAGGAGTGCGGCGGTATAGCATTCGCGGTTGTCGAGAAACGGCATGGGATGCTCCGCGTCCACGATGCGCGGAGAGAGGAGCTGACGCATCTCTGTAAACAATTTGTGCGTCATGCTCTCATCCACCTTGGAAATATGGCGGAAATCAATCAGCTCGATATTTGCGGATTTGAGGTTCTGAATGAGCAGCCGGTAAACAGGATCGAGCGCAAACTGCTGCTGAGTGACCTCGCGCGCGATCATTTTGAGCTGCACATTCGTTGTCCAGCCGGTCTTGGGGTCGGTATAATCCGGCAGGAGGATGGCACGATGGATCAGGGAACCGACGCGCACCATGAAAAATTCGTCTAAATTGTTCTGATAGATCGAGTAGAAATTCAAACGCTCCAGCACAGGGATGGAACGGTCTGTGGCCTGCATGAGAACGCGCCTGTTAAACTGAAGCCAGCTCAGCTCGCGGTCAATGAAGCATTTCGACGTGATCGCGGGGAGTGACGAATTGCCTCCGGCAGGCTTGTCAGACTCGTGTTCCGGCATTATATCGGCGTCCATCAGATTCAGAATGCTTTCATCGATCTTCAGGGTTTGTTTTTTTTCGTCCATGAAAAAATCAGCCTTTCCGTTGTTCAATGGCCTGCTCCATGGCTTCTGCCACGATCTTCAGGACC
>JAZQNZ010000288.1:0-5801 GCA_045627665.1 Oscillospiraceae bacterium | reverse complement strand
CGGCCGCCTGGTCGCCATCGACCGCGACGAGACCGCGTTGCAGCGCGCGGGGGAGCGTCTTGCACCGTATGCCGACCGAATCACTTTCGTCCACGGCAACTTCCGCGACCTGCCGAGACTTCTGGAGGAAAACGGCGTTCGCTATGCGGACGGTATGCTTTTCGACCTCGGTGTATCCTCTCCGCAACTTGACGAAGCGGAACGCGGTTTTTCCTATATGGCGGATGCGCCGCTGGATATGCGAATGGATTTAAGCGAAAGCCTGACGGCGTGGTTCGTTGTAAACAAATGGCCCGAGGAAAAACTCAAGCGCATCCTTTATGACTTCGGCGAGGAACGGTTTGCACCGAAAATCGCCTCTGCCATCTGCACGCAGCGCGCACAGGCTCCGATCGACACCACGCAGGAGCTTGTGGAAATCATCAAAAGCGCAATGCCTGCTGCGGCGCTGCGCGAAAAGCAGCATCCTGCGAAGCGGAGTTTTCAGGCGATCCGCATCGCGGTGAATGATGAACTTGGATCTGTCAGCGAGCTGTTGGAGAACGCGACAGGGTATCTGAACAAGGGCGGGAGGCTGGCAGTGATCAGTTTCCACTCTTTAGAGGATCGAATCGTCAAAAACTCCATCGCCTCGCGTGAAAACGGCTGCACCTGCCCACGGGAGTTCCCCGTGTGCGTCTGCGGCTTCAAGCAGACGCTGAAGAGCGTCACAAAAAAGCCCATACTCCCGTCGGAGCGTGAGCTTTCCGAAAATCCGAGATCCCGCAGCGCAAAGCTGCGGGTCGCGGAGAAGGTGTAAAAAAAGAGTATCTGCGAATTACGGAGAAAGGACAGGTAATCGGTTATGGCAGCAGCGGCAAAACGAAGCTATGGCCAGGGTGCGGTGTACGGCTCCCTTGCATACGACTTCAATCACCCGGAACTGTATCAGGAAAACTATGAAGAAACCGCGCGGACGCCGGCTGCCCGTCCACAGACCGGAACGCAGACTCACGTCCGTACGCGCGCAAAAACCGTGACCGCGGCCCGCCAGGGCATCGCGCCGTTTTCTGTTGTCGGCGTGCTGATCGCGGCGTTCCTGTTCGTTACGGCGATCCTGGCGCAGGCACAGCTCATCGGCATTTCCTCCGAATCCGTTGCGCTGCAGCGGCAGTTGAGCGAACTGAAAGAGGAGCAGACGAAGCTGCGCATTCAATACGAAAGTGCTTTCAATATGGAGGACATCGAGGAATATGCGATCCGCTCTCTCGGAATGCAGCGGCCGCAGGCAGACCAAATCCTTTATATCGACACATCGGCACCGGACAAAGCGGTTGTGATCGCGACGAACGAATCTGACGGCTTTGTTGACCGAGCTGCAGACTTTCTTTCCGGACTTGCGGAATATTTCCGCTGAGAAACGCAGTATAATTTACCTGAAATAAGCTTTGCCCGGATAACCGGGCGGTTTGCAGGAGCAAAACTATGGCAGGACAGAATCGTGAAAATCCGGGCTCCCGCCCGCCAAACAGAAGCATGCTTCGCCGCACACTGTTCCTTATGATCGTGTGCGGCATAGTTGCATTTATTGTACTCGCCGGAAAACTCTATCAGCTTCAGATTGTTGACCACGAAAAATACGAAACTGCCGCGATCGAGCAGCAGGTTCGTGAAACGGCGGTCGATTCCGGACGCGGAAGTATCTACGACCGCAATATGAACATCCTCGCCATGAGCGCCAGCGCAGACACAATTTATATCAGCCCGGCGGAAATCATCATGTATGAGGAGGACCCGGTTCTGATTGCGGAATCGCTTTCCCGCATCCTCAATGTTGATTACGGCAGGATCCTTGAGATGACGCGCGATACCAAAAGCTGGTATAAAACGGTGGCACGCAGAGTAGAGCAGGACGTCTCGGATCAGGTGCGTGAGTTTAAGAACGAATACAACCTCAAGGGCGTAAAGATCGAGGCGGATTCCAAGCGCTATTATCCGTACAGCTCGCTTGCAAGCCACGTTGTCGGCTTCGTCGGGTACGAAAACTCTGGCCTTGCCGGTCTGGAGCTCAGCATGAATAAGGTGCTGACCGGCTCTGCAGGCCGCATTGTCCGCGCGAAGAATGCCTACGGCACGGATATGCTTTACACAAAGTATGAGGATTATTATGACGCCGAGGACGGTTACAGCGTCGTAACGACCCTCGACAGCACGATCCAGCATTTCATGGAGAAGCATCTGCAGCAGGCTGTGGATGATTACGGTGTGAAAAACGGCGCGGCTGCCATTGCAATGAATGTCAAGACCGGCGAGATTCTCGGCATGGTGTCTCTTGACAATTTCGACCTGAACAATTATCAGGATGTCAGCGACCGCGTGAAGGCGGAGATGGAGGAGACGAACGACGAGGTCGTGAAAGAGACCATCTTCAAGCAGGCACAGCAGAATCAGTGGCATAACAAGGCCGTTGAGGATATGTATGAGCCGGGCTCAACCTTCAAACCCATCACTGTCGCAATGGCGCTGGAGGAGGGTGTTGTCAGCAAATCTGATAATTTCTACTGCGGCGGCTTTATTCAGGTGCCCGGCGATATGGGCGAGGACGGACGCCACTGCTGGAAGCTGGAAGGCCACGGTATGCAGACGCTGACGCAGTGCCTGCAGCACTCCTGCAACGTTGCACTCATACAGATCGCGCAGAAGATCGGCGCGGAAAAATTTTATGAATATGTCGATGCCTTCGGCTTCAACGATACGACGGGCATCGAGCTTTCGGGCGAGGCCGGAAGCCTATGGTGGGATTCGGAGCTGTTCTGCAATCCTTACAACCAGACGCAGCTTGCGGCCGCATCCTTCGGTCAGACCTTTAATATCACGCCGCTGCAGCTTGTTCGGGCAATGTCCGCGTGCGTGAACGGCGGATATCTCATGCAGCCGTATCTTGTCAGCCGGATCATAGACTCCGAGGGCAATACGATCTCCAAAACCGAACCGACGGTGATCCGTCAGGTAATCAGTGAGGAGACAAGTCGCACGATGTGTGATATACTGGAAAAAGTTGTATGCGATAAAGTGGACGGAACGGGCAAGAACGCTTATGTTGCCGGATACCGTATTGGCGGCAAGACCGGAACGAGTACAGATACCGTCGTGGAAGCGCAGTATGGTATCAAGGAATATATCGTTTCTTTTATCGGCGTCGCACCCACGGATGATCCTCAAATCTGCATTCTGGTTTTGCTTGACAATCCCGACGAGTCATGCGGAACGGCGGTTTCCGGCGGCGCAATGGGTGCGCCGACCGTCGGCAACATGATGGCGGATATCCTGCCGTATCTCGGCGTGGAGCCGAACTATACCGCGCAGGAGCTTGAAAACCTTGACCGCAGCGTTCCCGATCTCACGGGAAAGACTCTGTCGGAAGCGGAAAAAATCCTTGCCGACATGGGATTGACCTGCCGCTGCTACGGTGAGGGCGCAAAGATCACCATGCAGCTTCCCTCGGCGAACAGCATCGTCGCGGCCCAGAGCCAGATCGTTCTGTACGCCGACCGCGAGCCGCCGGCAGAGCTGACGGAGATGCCGGATCTGACCGGACTTACGTATGACATTGCGCGCCAGCGGCTCGGGTTTGATGCGCTGTTTATCTGCACAAGCAGCCACAGTGCCACGGATTCGCAGACGGTCGTCGTCACACGCCAGAGCGTCGAGCCCGGTGAGATGGTTGAATTCGGCACGGTCGTTGAGGTCAGCCTTGTCGATACCGATGCGAACGCCTCTGCAAGAAACTGATTTTTACTCCGAAAAAACAGGAGGAGCTCTGATATGAAACTGAAGGAAGTCCTGAAAGGGCTGAATGTGCTGCAGTGTACCGCCGACCTGGAGACGGAGCTTTCCGGCGTCTGCTATGATTCCCGCTGCGCGGCAAAGGGCAATCTCTTCGTCGCCGTGGTAGGCACGGTCAGCGACGGGCATCGCTTTATCCCCATGGCCGCTGAGAAGGGCGCGTCTGTTGTACTGTGTCAGTCCGTCCCCGAGATCGACATTCCGTATGTGCTTGTCGAGGACAGCCGCTATGCGCTTGCTGCGGTATCCGTCAACTGGTTCGGAGATCCCGCGTCCCGGATGGTGATGATCGGCGTGACCGGCACGAACGGCAAGACGACTTCCACCTACCTGACCAAGCATCTTCTGGAAACGCAGACGGGCGCAAAGGTCGGTCTGATCGGCACAAACTGCAATATGATCGGGGATGAAGAGCTTCCGACTGCACGCACAACGCCGGAAAGCTATGAGCTGCAGCGTCTGCTGCGTGAAATGGCGGATGCCGGCTGCACTCACGTTGTGATGGAGGTCTCTTCTCATTCGCTGGTGCTTGACCGTGTGGCAGGGCTTCATTTCCGCGCCGGCGTATTTACAAATCTAACGCAGGATCATCTGGATTTCCACAAGGATATGGATGACTATGCCGCAGCGAAGGCAAAGCTCTTTTCCGTCAGTGATATCGCCGTTATCAACAGCGACGACTGCTACGGTGCATTTATGGCCTCACGTGCCGAATGCCCCGTATTTACCTATGCGGTGAATGATCCGGCTGCTGATCTGCGCGCGGAGAATGTTCGCCTTGCCCCGGACGGCGTGAAGTTCCGCGCCGTGAGCGCAAAGGAATCCGCCGAGATTACGCTTGCAATTCCCGGAAGATTTTCCGTGTATAACGCACTGGACGTGATCGCCTGCTGCCTCTCTCTGGGTATGCCGCTTGAAAGGTGCGCCGCCGGACTTGCCACGGCGCAGGGCGTGAAGGGCAGAGTGGAAACCGTACCGACCGACGGCGATTATACGATCCTCATTGACTATTCCCACACGCCGGACGCGCTTGAAAACGTTCTGAAAACTGTCCGGGAGACCGGCAACGGCAGAGTTGTGGCGGTGTTTGGCTGCGGCGGTGACCGCGACAGAACAAAGCGCCCGATCATGGGCAGGATCGGAACGGAGCTTGCTGACTTTTCTGTCATCACATCCGATAATCCCCGCACGGAAGATCCGGATGCGATCATTGCGGAGATCCTGACCGGCGTGACCGCGCCGCAGGAGAAATACATTGCCGTCACGGACCGCATAAAAGCGATAGAATATGTGATCGAGCATCACCGGCCCGGCGACGTGATCGTGCTTGCGGGCAAGGGACATGAAACATATCAGGAGATCAACCACGTGAAGCACCACATGGACGAGCGCGAGATCGTCGCAGAAATTCTGGAGAGAAGGAAGCACAGATGACAATCAAACTGATCGTTGCCTTTGTACTGGCTTTTATCATATCGACCGCGTTCGGCGCGTGGCTTGTGCCGTATCTGAGAAAGATCAAGGCGGGTCAGGCCATTCGTGAGGATGGGCCGACCTGGCACATGAGCAAGAGTGGAACGCCCACGATGGGCGGCTTGATGTTTATCCTCGCAGCCGTGATCGTTTGCCTGACCGTCGGCTGGGAGAGTATGTTCAACGGAGATTTCAGCCATATTTTCGTGCTGATCTTTGCCCTGATCTACGGTGCGATCGGCTTTCTTGACGATTTTGAAAAGCTGAAGCACAAGCGCAATCTCGGCCTGACTGCAAAGCAGAAGTTTTTGCTGCAGCTTGTGGTCGCCATTGCGTTTATTTACCTGCTTCGTCTGTTCGGTCTGCTGCATATGAGCGACCGTCCCGGCTTCATTGATGTGTATGTTCCGTATTTTAATGTCAGCTTTGAGCTGCCGGAGCTTGTTTATGTTGTGTTTGCGGCGCTTGTCATCGTCGGCACGGTGAATGCCGTCAACATCACC
>JAZQNZ010000287.1:0-5252 GCA_045627665.1 Oscillospiraceae bacterium | reverse complement strand
GGCATTTCGGACAGCTTCGCGCTCGGTGCGGGACTCGTTCAGAAAGGTCTTGTAGCCATCGCAGTATTTTTCCAGCGCGATCTGCTCTTTGGTATCGATCAGGTCATACCCGTTCTTCGGGTCAAAGAAAAGCTGCTCGCGCAGTTCCTTGCATTCGTTGTTCTCAGTCATGGGACAAAACCTCCGTAAAATATTGTCTGCATTTTGCTTCAAATTCATCCAGTGTTCCGTCGTTGCACAGGACCTTGTCGCAGTGCGCGGCAAAGTAGGCATCGCTGTGCTGCGCAGCAATGCGTGTACGGGCATATTCCTCCGTGATCCCCTCGCGTGCGATCAGGCGATCAATGCGCGCCGCCTCCGGCGCGGTCACAGCGACATTGCATAACGTTTTCTTTGCGAGCGGAATGTTGAGAAGACCGATGGCGTCGACCGCTGCAAGCGTCCCGCCGGCAGCCGCGTGTGCGGTAAGGCGTCGGTCAAGCTCTTCGCTGACAAAGCGGTGGGTAATGGAATTCAGTTCTTCAAGCGCAGCAGGATCGTTGAACACAATGCCGCCGAGCTTTTTCCGGTCAAGCGTATTGCCGTCATAAACGTCTCCGAAGCGCGCCGTCAGCGCTTCGCGCAGCGCGGCATCCGTTCGCGTCAGCTCATGGTAGATCTCGTCACAGTCCAGCACCAGCGCGCCCATCTCCTGCAGCACCAGCGTTGCAGTGGACTTGCCGCAGCCGCTGCCTCCGGTGATCCCGATGATTTGCAGGCTGTCGGTCAGCGCCTGAAAAACCGTTTCCGCAGCCAGCGCACCCTGACGCAGGATCCGGTACGGCAGTGCGGAAAGGTCAATGATGGTGGACTCCACGCCAAGTCCGCAGCGGCCGCCGTTCAGCACAGCCTCGATCATGCCGTCAAAATATGCAAGAACATCCTCCGCCATTTTGGGGCTCGGCGCGCCGCTCGGATTGGCAGACGGCGCCGCAAGCGGCACGTCCGCCTGCCGGAGCAGCAACAACGTCAGCGGGTGGTCAGGACAGCGAAGTCCGACCGTTTTGCCGCCGGCGCGGACAATTTCCGGCACGATGTCCTGCGATTTCAGGATGATCGTGAGCGGGCCGGGCCAGAACTTGTCCGCAAGGACATACGCCGCGCGCGGCACATCCGAGCAAAAGCGCGCCATTGCCCCGCTGTCCGGCACCATCAGGCTCAGTGCTTTCACCTCCGGGCGTCCCTTCACCTCATAGATCTGTTTGACCGCGGCTTCGTCCAGTCCGTTGCCCGCAAGACCGTAAACGGTCTCTGTCGGGACCGCGGCAAGTCCGCCGGCGCGGATGATTTCCGCCGCCCGTCCGATATTTTCCGTAATGATTTCCGTTTTCATTCGCTTTCAGCCTTCAATTTCTCCGCCTCCGCCTCTGCGGCAAGACGGTCGATCATTTCATCCAGATTTCCGTTCAGAATGCTCTCAAGCTGGAACGTTCGTGCGTCCCCGCTTAAGCGCTGGTCAACGACCTGACCGCGCAGGAAAAAGTAAGTTCGTATCTTCTCGCTGCGCTCACCCGTTCCGACCTGGCTGCGGCGCTGCGCGGCAACCCCGGCGGAATGCTTCGCAAGCTCCGCCTCATAAAGACGGCTGCGCAGGATGCTGACGGCGCGGTCCTTGTTCCGGTACTGGCTGCGCTCATCCTGACATTCCACGACCATTCCCGTCGGCAGATGCGTCACACGGATGGCGGAGGACGTTTTATTGACTTTCTGCCCGCCTGCGCCGGAGGCGCGGAACGTGTCGATCTTCAAGTCCTTCGGGTCAATGAAGAAATCCGGCTCGTCCACTTCCGGAAGCACCGCGACCGTCGCCGTAGAAGTCTGGATCCTGCCGGAGGACTCCGTTTCCGGGACACGCTTGACGCAGTGTGCGCCCGCCTCAAACTTCATGCGGCTCCACACGCCCTGACCTTCCACGGTGAAAACGATCTCTTTCAGACCGCCGAGCTCCGTTTCGCTCGCGTCGGCGACCTCAACGCTCCACCCGCAGCGGTCGGCGTACATGGAATACATCCGGAAAAGGTCGGATGCAAACAGCGCCGCTTCCTCCCCGCCGGTGCCGGCCCGGATCTCCATGATCACGCTTCGCTCGTCATTCGGGTCATGCGGAAGCAGCAGACGCGTCAGCTCCCGCTCTGTCTCGGCAAGCTGCGCCCGGATCTCCGCGATCTCTTCGGCGGACATATCCAGCTCACGCGCAGCGGAAAGATCGCATTCAAGGCTGTCGTACCTTCGGACCGCAGCGGCAATCGGCTCCAGCGACTTCTGCTCACGCGCCAGCCGTCCATAGGCGGTCGGGTCGCCATAGGTCTCGGGTGCATTTAATTGTGCGGTAAGCTGCTCGTATTTTTCCGCGGCAGCCCTGAGCTTTTCCACCATGTTGCGTTTCCTCGCCTGCAGTTGTTCTAAAAGAAAATTTTACCACGAACTGCGCCTTTTGTAAACAGAAACGCCGATGCAATTCGCATCGGCGTTTCATTTGTGTCCGTTCTCAGGAAATTTTCAGCAGAGTCGGCGCCGCCCACGTCGTCATGTCGATAAGCATGGCCTCTTCATTACCGATAATATAGGCCCAGTCGCCGATCCAGAGACCGCGAACATTCCACTCAAAGGTATCAAACCAGAAATGCGTCAGCTCCTGAAAACCGTCCTCCGGCGTGTAGGAGAAAACGTAGTAGTCGTCGTCTCCGCCGAGGAAGCCGATGATATTTCTGCTCTGATCGATGAAGAACGCTTTGTGGTTGTAAAGCGCTTCGCTGTAAGATTCGTCAAGCACAAGATAGTTTTCTACCGTAACGTCGGTCTTATCGGCGGTATCGAACATCACAAGCTTCAGTCCCTCGTTCCAGCCGGTCTCCTCGTTCGTCTCGCGCCCGAAGCCGAACAGTCGGTCGCTGCCCCAGGCGTGCAGATATTCGGAGAAACCGCTGAGCTTCAGCGCGCTCAGCACCTGCGGCGCGGTGGGATCGCTGACGTCCACGGCAAAGAGCGGGTCGGTCTGGCGATAGGTGCAGAAGTAGGCTATGCTGCCGTCAAAGCGAACGGAGTAGACGCGCTCGTCCTCCGCAAGATTTTCAACGCTGCCGATCACATCCAGCGAAGCATTGAGGATATACAGTCCGTTCGAGCGGTGGTTGTCCCCCCAGCGATAATTCTGAAAACCGTACTGTGCGTCATTGTAAATGCTGTAGGAGCTGTCATCGCGTGTTGTAACAATGCGGAGGCATCCGTCAAACTCGTCCGCAGAGAACTGATTGTCGATATAGCCGGGAACACTGCCCGTCGCAGAAACGCACATCTCGCTGCCGAGATCAATGCGGGTGATCCGGGTTTCGGAGGTGTCAAGGTACTCCGTCACAGTATAGATGCTCTCCGAATACGATCTGACAACTTCGTTTTCCCAGGTCGAGCCGAGAAGATATACGGCATTTTCGCTCATATACAGTTCATCGCCCGCGCAGCCGAGCAGCGAAAGGCTCTGGTCGAGCGTACCAGCGGAAAGATCATAGGCGCACACAACGGCATAGCGGCTGGAAGTGCACTCCGGCGCAATAATCACGCAATCGGCGGGCATGGCCTTCGCCGTTCCGTTCGTATAGCACACGGGAACATAGGTCATCGGGTCATCCGCATCGCAGTCCCAGACATAGTAGTTGGTAATGACGTAAAGCTTCCCGTCCTTCATGCGGCTGCCCATGGAATAACCGTCCTGTCCCAGCGCGGTCAGAAGCTTCGGGGCAGCGGGATCGGATACATTGTAGAAATCAACGCAGGTGTATTCTTCGTTTTCGTAATGCCAGCCGGAAGCGTCCTTGTACTGCTCATAGTCGTAATAATCGGAAAGGATCGCAAGACGCCCCCCGGAAACATACATCTCCCGCGGATACTTCGATTTGCTGCTGTAATATTCGTTTTTAGCATCGCTGTTGTCCGTATAGCCGCCGATCTCCGTGCGGGAAACGACAGCGGTCTTCTTCCCGTCTGCGCGGAGGATGACCAGCTCACCGCCGTCGCGCAGGACATAGATATACTTTCCGTCGGTCTTAACAATATCGCCTTCGTCGATCCCCTCTACCTGCACATTCGTTCCGGAATAACCGGAGACGGCACTGTCCGCGGACTTGCTCGCATCTGTGGCCGGAGCCGGTGCGGCAGGCTCTTCGGCAGGCGCGTTCAGCGTCGGGGCAGCATCCTCTTCCGTGTAAACAACGCCGTAACCGCGGCTGGTGTTTACGGACGAGATCGCTGCATACACCTCCGCGTAGCTCTTCGATCCGCTCAGCGCAGGTGCGGGTGCCGCACCGGTCACGACTTCCATCGTCCGGGTCGCCTCATTGTAGGTAACGCGGTAGCCGAGGATGCTCTGCAGCTCGGCAAGCTTGAAGTAGTTGTATCCGTCAATATTCCACACGCTGAGACCCTTGACGGCAGTTCCGTCAACGATCAGCGTCTGGGCGCTCTGCACGGGGTTAAGCCTAGGTGTGGGTGAGAACGGCAGGAATACGCCGTTCCAAACATCCGGCTGCTCCGGTTCTTCATAGTCGACGCCCGTAGTGATTATCATGGCATTGGCGGAAGCGTCAAAGGCCACGTTGAAGCGGCTCTCCGTTCCGGCAAAGGCAGCGGCAAGGTCACGCAGGCGGAAATAGTTGTAGCCGTCAATATTGTAGGGAACACAGGAAACCTCGCTGCCGTCCACCGACAGCTTTTGCGTGGAGCGGCAGACATTCGCCGCAAAGCACATTGCCGCGCAGGATATCGCCAGAGCAAGCACAAGGATCAGAGAAAGGATACGTTTCATATTGCGAACCTCCGTATAAGCTTTTATACCGTTTGACGCAGCAGGCGGGAAAAAGTTCCGCCGCTGCAAAAAATATTTTCGTCGTGCAAAAAACGGGAGTCGGAATTTTGTTCTGACTCCCGTTAAGAAACTGTTTTTGCGATATTATGTGCCGAGATAGGCAGCCTTGACAGCATCATCCTCCAGCAGAGCCTTGCCGCTGCCGGACATGGTGATGGAGCCGGTTTCCATGACGTAACCGACGTCCGCGATCTTAAGTGCCATGTTTGCGTTCTGCTCAATAAGCAGAACCGTCACACCCTGACGGTTGACCTCGCGGATGATGTCAAAAATTCCCTTGACGATCAGCGGAGCAAGGCCGAGAGAGGGTTCGTCCATCATAATGACCTTGGGACGGCTCATCAGTGCGCGGCCG
>JAZQNZ010000286.1:0-3572 GCA_045627665.1 Oscillospiraceae bacterium | reverse complement strand
GGTTACAAAGGCCGTTGCGGCGCTCGACATTACCGACGATGTGATCGAAGAAGCGGTCTCGCTCGGGGCGCAGCTCATCGTTTCCCACCACCCCCTGATTTTTGATCCCTTAAAGCGTGTCACCGATGATGATACAAAGGGCAAAAAAATCATTCGTATGCTGACGAACGGTATTTCCGCCATCTGTCTGCATACCAATATGGATACTGCCGAGGGCGGCGTCAATGACAGACTGATGGCAGCGCTCGGCGCGGAAGTGACCGGTCTGCTCGCACCGCACGGAGCGCATCCGGACGGAAGCCCGTATGGGATCAGCCGTCTCGGAAAGCTGAAATCTCCCGTGGAGTTTGATGAATTCCTTGCGCGGACGAAACAGCGGCTGTACTGCAACGGTCTGCGCTACGTTGACGGGGGAAAGCCGGTAGAGTATATTGCATGCTGCGGCGGCGCAGGCGGGAGCGACATGATGAAAGCATACGCCGCCGGCTGCGATACGTATGTTACCGCCGATCTGAAATATGACCATTTCCTGCTTGCAAAAGAGTTGGGTCTGAATCTGATTGACGCAGATCATTTCTGCACGGAAAATGTTGTCGTTCCGTATTTCAAGGAACAGCTTGCTGGCCGCTTCCCCGAAATTGACGCTTCGATCTCAAAGGTTCATAAGCAAACGATACAGTTTTTCTGAAAATAAGAAGTTTCCGGTTTGGAGCGCTGAAGACGGTTGATTTACCGCTTCAGCGCTTCTGCTTTTCGAATCATAATCCGGACAGGATCGTCATATTCTTGTACAAATATCAGACAATTTTGTTAACGGAGAGAGGAAAGCCATGATGGAAACTTCAGTATATCGTGAAATATCGGCACGAACGGGCGGCAGTATCTATATCGGCGTTGTCGGCCCGGTCAGAACAGGAAAATCAACCTTTATCAAGCGCTTTATGGAAATGATTGTGCTTCCCGGAATGGATGACGTTTATGCCGCAGAGCGGGCAAAGGATGAGCTTCCGCAAAGCGGCTCCGGGCGCACGATCATGACCGCAGAGCCGAAATTCGTACCAGAAGAGCCTGCACGTCTCCATTTGGAGGGCGGAATGGACTGCTCGATTCGAATGGTAGACAGCGTTGGCTTTATGGTGGAAGGCGCGTCCGGAAACATGGAAGACGGAATGGAGCGCATGGTAATGACGCCCTGGTTTGACCATGAAATTCCGATGTCGCAGGCAGCGGCAGAGGGAACGCAGCGCGTCATCAGAGAACACTCCGCGCTCGGGCTGCTGATTACGACGGACGGGTCGATCTGCGGACTTTCCCGCGAGGACTATATTCCCGCAGAAATGCGCGCCGCGATGGAGCTGAACCGCATCGGGAAACCTTATGTGATCCTTTTGAACTGCGCTGAGCCGGATACGGATGAAGCCAGAGAGCTTGCGCGCGAGATCTCAGAGTCGTACGGTCATGCGTGTGTCCCGGTCAACTGCCTGACGATGGAAAAGCAGGAGATGGAAGCAGTGCTTTCCTCGGTTTTGCGGGAGTTTCCGGTACTGCGGTTCAGCGTGTTTCTGCCGGCATGGATGGATGCGCTTGGCGAAGATAATGAGATCCGCAGCGAGCTGTTCAGCGTCTTGCGCGACACAGCTGAGAACATCAGCCGCATCGGCGACGCGGAGAAAATGGTTCAGCTTCTGCGCGACAGTGACATGATCGCCGACGCGAACATCTCCGGAGCTGCGATGGACACCGGGGAAGTGCGCATGACTGTGTCGCTGCAGCAGGCGCTGTATTACCAGACGATCAGCAGGGAATCGGGGTTTGAGATACACAATGACCGCGAACTGATGCTGCTCCTTCACTCCATCTGTGGCCTGAAAGCGGAGTATGATCGGGTGCACGAGGCGCTGGAAAGCGTTCGGACGACGGGCTACGGCATCGTTATGCCGACATTGGAGGAAATGACGCTGGAGGAGCCGCAGATCGTCCGGCAGGGAGGACGCTACGGTGTGCGCCTGAAGGCCAGCGCGCCTTCAATCCACATGATTATGGCAAATATCGAGACGGAGGTTTCTCCTGCGATCGGCGGAGAAAAAGCGTCCGAGGAAGTCATCAACTTCCTGCTACAGGGCTATGACGGCGACATCAACCGCATCTGGGAGTCCAATATTTTCGGAAAGCCGCTAAACGATATTGCCGGAGAGGGGCTGAATAATAAAATCCGCGCGATGCCGGAGGACGCAAGGAGCAAGCTGCGCACGACAGTTCAGCGGATCATCAACGAAGGAAGCGGCGGGCTGATCTGTATCATTTTGTGATGAAACGCAGAAAAATCTATCTGCTATTATTGCTTCCGGTCTTGCTTTTCGCGACGGTAACTGCGATAATTGTAGAGAACGGCGCAGAAACCGTTTCCGTGTCTGCGATCGAAGTACCGGGGTCAGCGAGGCAAACGCTTGTGCTGGATCCCGGTCACGGCGGTCTGGACGGCGGCGCGGTATCTTCCGACGGAACTGCCGAAAGCGGTCTGAATCTCGAAATCGCGCAGAAAACGCGCGATCTTGCCCGCTTGTTCGGCGATGAACCGGTCATGACACGGGAAAGCGAGCAGCTTGACTATCCCGAAAGCGAGCAGAGCATACACGCGAAAAAAGTTTGGGATCAGAAAAGGCGGGTTGAACAGATCAACGCTGCCGAATGCGGTGTTCTGATCAGCATTCATCAGAACAAATACCCCGATCCGCGCCCAAGCGGTACGCAGGTTTTTTATGGAAAAACCTCCGGCTCAGCGGAGCTCGGAGTCCTTTTGCACGAAAATCTGACGCAATGTCTCTGCCCGGATAATCGGCGTGTTGCCGCGCCGATCTCCGAAAGCATCTATCTGATGAAAAATGTAAGCTGTCCCGCCGTTCTTGTGGAATGCGGTTTTCTGTCCAACCGCGCCGAGACAGAGCTGCTACGATCTGACGAATATCAGAAAAAGCTTGCACTCATTCTGTATATATCTTACCTGCAATACATTCGCTGAAAGCCGGAGGCTCCCCGATATGAAAGAGAAAACAAAATTTTACTGCACAGAATGCGGAAATGAAACGCCGAAATGGTTTGGGCAGTGTCCTGCCTGCGGAAGCTGGAATACGATGGTCGAGGCGCCTGCGGCACCGGCGGCAGGGAAGCAGAGATCCGGCGCAGCAAAAGTGTCCGGCGCCGGCAGCAGGCTGACGAATCGCCCGCACAGGATCACAGAGCTTGACAGTCAGGAGGAGCTGCGTTTTTCTACCGGCATCGGTGAGCTTGACCGTGTTCTGGGCGGCGGTGCTGTAATCGGTTCTCTGGTGCTCGTCGGTGGCGCGCCCGGCATCGGAAAATCGACACTGCTGCTGCAGATCTGCGGACTGCTTCAGGGCCAGAAAATTCTCTACGTCACGGGCGAAGAGAGTGCGCGCCAGCTCAAGCTCCGTGCGCAGCGGCTCGGCGTAGACCGTGACTGCATCTATGTGCTTGCGGAAACCAATCTGGATAATGTGCTCTCGTCCATCGACGAGCTTGACCCGGACGTCGTCATTATCGACTCTATTCAG
>JAZQNZ010000285.1:0-3863 GCA_045627665.1 Oscillospiraceae bacterium | reverse complement strand
CAGCGGTCAAACTTTTCGCCCTTGTCGGAGACAGTGAGGGCAAAGTCCCAGAGCTGCTTCTTTTCCTCGGTAAGCGCAACGGGCACCATTTCCAGCGCATCTGCGGGACAGCACTGGGCGCAGCTTCCGTAGCCGGTGCAGTCAAAATCGGAGACGGCGAGTGCAAAATGCAGGCCCTTCGCAGCGCCGTTTGCGGGGATGGTGTCAAACCCGGCGGGCGCGGCGGCCTTCTCCGCATCGGAGAGCAGATACGGGCGGATGACCGCGTGGGGGCAGACGAGCGAGCAGCGATTGCACTTGACGCACTTTTCCGCGCTCCACTTCGGCACGCTGACGGCGTTGCCGCGCTTTTCGAAGGCGGTGAGGCCGAGGTCGATCACGCCGTCCTCATAGCCCTTGAAGGCGCTGACCGGCAGGTCGTCGCCCTTCTGACGGTTGATGGGCAGCAGCAGGTTTTTCACGACTGCGGGGAGGGAGGCTTCCTCTGCCGCGGCGTCGTCGGGCAGGCTTGCCCATGCGGCGGGAACGGTGATCTCCTTCACGCCGTCTGCGCCGTGCTCAATGGCGGCGATGTTTTTCGCAATGACCTCGTCGCCCTTGGCAAAGTAGGTCTTTCGCGCCGCCTCTTTCATACGCTCCAGAGCGGTTTCCGGCGCGATCATACCGGTGACGGCGAAGAACGCCGCCTGCAGAACGGTGTTGGTGTGGCTGCCGAGACCGAGACTGCCGGCGATGGCGGTGGCGTCGATGGTATAGAAGCGGATGGCGTTTTTGGCGAGGAAGCGCTTCAGCGCGTTCGGCAGACGGCGCTCCAGCTCCGCGCCGTCCCACTGGCAGTTCAGCAGGAAGGTGCCGCCGGGCTTCAGCTCCTCCGCCATCTCGTACTGGCCGATGTAGCTCTGGTTGTGGCAGGCGACAAAGTCCGCCCGCTTGACATAGTAGCTGCTGCGGATGGGAGACTTTGCAAAGCGGAGGTGGGATTTGGTCACGCCGAAGGATTTCTTTGCGTCATACTCAAAGTACGCCTGCGCCTGCAGTCCCGCAGCTTCGGAAAGGATCTTGATGGTGTTCTTGTTCGCGCCGACGGTGCCGTCGCCGCCGAGACCCCAGAACTTGCAGCAGAACGCGGGATCGCCCAGTCCCTCCGCGGGCGTGACGGGCAGGGAGCGGTGGGTCACGTCGTCGTTGATGCCGATGGTGAAGCTGTTGATCGGCTCGTCGGAGGCGAGATTGTCGAACACGGCGACGATCTGCGCCGCGTCGGTGTCCTTGGAGCTGAGACCGTAGCGCCCGCCGAGGATGCGCACCATCCAGCCGGTGGAGGCGCAGGCGGTGCAGACGTCCTGATACAGCGGCTCGCCGGCGGAACCCATCTCCTTGCAGCGGTCAAGCACCGCAATGTGCTGCACCGTGGCGGGCAGCGCCTTGAAGAGATACTTTGCGGAGAACGGGCGGAACAGATGCACCTGCACAAAGCCGGTCTTTCTGCCGTGGGCGTTGAGATAATCCACCGCCTCGCGCACTGCGCCGGAAACGCTGCCCATTGCGATGACAACGTCGGTGGCGTCGGGCGCACCGTAGTAGTTGAAGAGGTGATATTCGCGGCCGGTCAGCTCGGTGATCTGCCGGAAATAGCCCTCCACGATATCGGGCAGGTCGTCGTAGAAGCGGTTTGCCGCCTCGCGCACCTGAAAATAGATGTCGCCGTTCTGAACGGTGCTGCGCAGCGTGGGATGCTCGGGATTGAGCGCGCGGGTGCGGAAGTTTTCCAGCTCGGTGCGGTCAAGCAGCGCGGTGAGCGCGGACTCGTCGATCATTTCGGCGGTGCTGATCTCGTGGGAGGTGCGGAAACCGTCGAAGAAATGCATGAAGGGGACGTGACCCTTCACTGCGGCGAGATGCGCCACGCCGGCGAGATCGAGGATCTCCTGCACGCTGCCGGTGCTCAGCATGGCAAGACCGGTGTTGCGGCAGCCCATGACGTCGCTGTGGTCGCCGAAAATGCTCATGGCGTGGGTGCCGACGGTGCGCGCGGCAACGTGCAGCACGGCGGGCAGACGCTCGCCCGCGATGCGGTGAAGCACCGGGATCATCAGCATCAGACCCTGACTGGAGGTGAAGGTCGTGGCAAGCGAGCCGGTCTGCAGCGCGCCGTGTACCGCGCCGATGGCGCCGGCCTCGGACTGCATCTCCGTGAGGGTGACGGTCTGTCCGAAGACGTTCCTGCGGCCGTTGGCGCTCCAGACGTCCGTATGCTCCGCCATGGGAGACGACGGGGTGATCGGATAGATCGCCGCGATCTCGGTGAAGTTATAAGCAATATGGGCGGCGGCTTCGTTGCCGTCCATGGTCACAAACTTATCAGACATAGTATTTTCCTCAATTCGCACAGTGCCCGCTTTCAAAGAAAACGGGCACAGCGGCAGTTTTTATTTTATTCTACGGGGCAGATCCAGCCGAAGGTGTCGGGCGCTTTGCCCCACTGGATGGCGGTCAGCTTGTTGTAAAGCTCCTGAGAAACGGGGCCGATCTCGTTGTTGCAGATGACATACTCCTTGCCCTGATACATCAGCTTGCCGACGGGAGAGATGACGGCGGCGGTGCCGCAGCCCCAGGCTTCCTCCAGCGTGCCGTTTTCGCAGGCTTCGATCAGCTCGTCCACGCTGATGCGGCGCTCTTCCACGGCTCTGCCCTCGGCGCGCAGCAGCTCAAGGATGCTCTTGCGGGTGATGCCGGGCAGAATGGAACCGGTCAGCGCCGGGGTGATGATGGTGCCGTTGATCTTGAACATGATGTTCATGGCGCCGACTTCCTCGATGTACTTGCGCGCCACGCCGTCGAGCCACAGCACCTGAGAGTAGCCGCGCTCCTCGGCACGGATGCCGGCGCGGGTGGAGGCGCCGTAGTTGCCGCCGCACTTGGCCTCGCCGGTGCCGCCGCGGACGGCACGGACGTCCTCGTCCTCAATCATGATGCGGACGGGGTTGATGCCCTCGGGATAGTAGCTGCCGGAGGGGGAGAGAATGATGACGAAGATCGCGTGGCTGACGCCGTGTACGCCGAGGAACTGATCGTCGCCGATCATGAAGGGACGGATGTACAGGCTGGTGCCTTCGCTGTGGGGCACCCAGTCCTTATCCAGCTCCAGCAGCTCCAGCAGCGCCTGCATGGCGTCCTCAACGGGCAGCTCGGGCAGACCCATGCGGACGGCGGAGCGGTTCATGCGCTTGAAGTTTTCCTCCGGACGGAACATCTGGACGCTGCCGTCTGCCTTGCGATAGGCCTTCATGCCCTCAAAGATCTCGGCGCCGTAGTGCAGAACGGTGGAGGCGGGGTGGATGGGCAGATAGCCGAAGGGCTCGATGCGTGCGTCGTGCCAGCCGCAGTTTTTGTTCCACTCAACCAGGAACATATGATCGGTAAATACCTTGCCAAAGCCCAGCTTGCTCTCGTCTGCGGGCTTTTCTGCCATGTGAATTGCCTTTTTGATACGGATTTCCATGATGATTCCTCCTGTATGTAAATGTTATTTTCTTTTATTTTTTGAGCCCGAGCTTTTCAACGGCCTGCTCGCGCATTTTGTATTTCAGAACCTTGCCGGCGGCGTTCATCGGGAACGCATCCACAAAGTCGATGTATTTCGGAACCTTGTGGCGGGCGAGGCGCCCGGTGATGTATTCGCGCATCTCCGGCTCGGAGAGACTGACGCCGTCCTTCAGGATGATGCAGGCCATGGCCGCCTCCCCGTATTTCTCATCCGGCACGCCGATCACCTGTACGTCCTTCACGGCGGGGTGGGTGTAGATAAATTCCTCGATTTCCTTGGGGTAGAGGTTTTCGCCGCCGCGGATAATCATGTCCTT
>JAZQNZ010000284.1:0-2880 GCA_045627665.1 Oscillospiraceae bacterium | reverse complement strand
CCGACTGTGTCCTTCCCTGCGCCGCAGGCGTTGCCCTCGTCCGTATCAATGTGGGAAAGCGCGCAGCCGTCGTCGGGAGCGTTGCAGTGGATGGCAGTATCGCCGAAAACGGTCGTGCGGCCCTCGCTTTCAACGCACATGAGAACCTTGTCGCCGTCCTTCAGACCGTTCTGCGCAGCGGTGTTCTTTCCCATGTGGATATGACGCTCCGCAACGATCACACCCTGCTCGAGTACCACCTCGCCGACTGTGCCGACAAGCTTAATGCCGGGCGTTCCTTCGATCTTGCCGGACTCACGCAGAATGCCGGGCAGGCCGAGGGAGCGGGCATCGGTGGCGGAAATCTCAAACTGATTGAAGTTTCTGCACGGGCCCATAACCGCAACGCGCTCAAAGGTATGCTTCGGGCCGACAACAGTTACGCGCGTGGTGGACAGAAACTGTCCTTCGGTGGGAACCTCCGGCTCGATCACATGACCCTTGCCGAAGAGAATATCAACTGTTTCCTGCGTCAGATGTACGTGACGGGCGGAAACCTTTACAGGAAACTTTCCGAAAGAATATGCCATGGTAAAATGATCTCCTTTATTTAAACATTACATAGTCTTCAACATCATGATAGTCATTCACCGGCTCCTCGCCGTTGAGAACGCGGGTAACGCCGCCGGCAAGCGCTTCGATCTCGAATGCGCCGGGGACGAGTCTGACAGGCGCAAGAAACTCAACGCGTTCGCGGATCATGTCCGTGAACATCTTCGAATGAGCAATACCGCCGGTCAGGATGATGGCGTCCACCTTGCCGCAGAACACCGCGCCGAGAGAACAGATATCCTTCGAGACCTGATACGCCATCGCCTCATAAACCTGCTTTGCTTTCGCATCGCCGGCGGCAATTCGCTGTTCAACCTCGATGCAGTTGCTCGTGCCGAGATGACCGAAAAGTCCGACATCCTTTTTCAGAATGCGCTGAATATCCTCTTTCGAATAGGCCGGATTGGTATAAAGTTCGGTGAGAAGGCTGTTTGCGATCCGTCCGGGACGCTCCGGGGTAAAGCTGCCCTCTTCCGCGGAATATGTCTCGATGATCACGCCGTCACGGTAAGCCATCGTACCGAAACCGCCGCCCATGTGAGCAATGATGAAGCTGGCGTGCTCTGCGTCCGTCCCCAGCTCCTCCGCTGTCTTCCGCGCAACGGCGCGGCAGTTCAGCGTATGGGAGGCGACGCGGCGCTGATAACCGGCAATGCCGCTGATCCGCGCAACGTCAAGAATCTCATCCGTCGGAACAACATCATAGAGGAATGCGGGTTTGCCGTATTTCTCCGCAAGACCGCCGCCGATCATCGTACTGGCAAAAAGCCCGATATGCCCGATCGGGCCGGAGCAGCAATCGGATACAACTTCGGGAGTCAGGCGATAGGCGCCGTGATGGTATTTGCCGCCCTTGCCGATTCCGCGCACCGCAATGGCATCCATGTCTTCCACGCGGATCCCAGTCTCCTCAATAAACGCAGTCACATATTTATTAAAGTAATTGAACACCGCGTCCGGCGTTTTCAGCGTACGCAGCTCCTTGGTATCATGGGAAAGCTCAAGCTGTCTGATGATTGCGGTATTCTCGCAGTAAGCGATTTTGGAAGAGGTCGAGCCAAGATTTATGACAAGAATTTTCCGGGTTTCTGCCATGAATTTTCACCTCAGAAATGAATGATTTGACAACAATATTATAATAGTGTTACGATAGCAAACGAAAAATGCAATTCCGTTCGCAGATAACATACGGGGAGAAGGATATACTATGAGAAAAACAAGTAAGCGTCTGAGCACAACACTCACCGAAGCGGATCGTCAACTTCTGAAATCCTACTGCGCTTTCTGCGGCTGCATGAGCTCCTATCTCGGCAAGGCGTACGAGGTCATTGTTCACAGCTTCGGCGAAGACGACAACTTCACGCTCAAGATTTTCAACGACAGCGGCCGTATTCCGATGGAAAACAAGGTGAATACCACGCTCGGTTCCATTGAAAAGGCCAGTGACGCGGCGCTCGGCGCTGTAGAGCAGCTTCACGCAAGGCTCAAGCATGGCGACGACCCCATCATCGTCGGGTTCGGTATCGGTGTGGACGGTAAGACCTACAAATCTGCCTCCATCGGCATCACCGGCTGTGAAGGCAACCTCATCGGAATGATCTGCGTCAACTGCTGTCTGGATGTTCCGTTCTCCGAAATTCTCCGTACCTTTGCGATCCCCAGCTACCTGGACACCATGACGCTCCCCTTCGCAGTTCCGGACACGAGCAGCCGCTACGAATCCGCACTGACGCAAACGATCACAAGCGTCCGCGACAAGGTGATGAACGATCCATCCATTCCGGCAAAATACAAGCGGAAGGAAATCGTTCGAATGCTGAACGACATGGGCGTTTTCAAAATCAAAAATGCCATTCAGATCAGTGCGGACACGCTCGGCATCACCATCGCAACGATCTATATGCACATCCGCAATCTGGAAGATTGATTTCTGTAATCACGCTTTTATCTGCTGCCCGCCGCTTCGGCGGGCAGCAGTTTTTCTGCCTTTCAGCAGTTGGAGGGTCTGTCGGTACCCGGAAGAATCGGATGCTCCCTTGCCCACTGTTCGCCGTAGTGCTTCAGTTCATCCTGCACAATGGCATTATTCCAGTCGCGGTAGCAGCGGGTGTTTGGAATTGCCGGATAAAAACGCCCGGCGGGGCAATATGTATCAATCGCACGGCGTGCCTCTGCACGAATCTGCTCTTCGGTAATGTTGGCAATATCAATCGCAGGGCCATCGACTCCGCCGATCATCGCAAGCTTTCCTTCGGTGATGCGCTGGATCTCGACAATATCGTTCTGCGG
>JAZQNZ010000283.1:0-2761 GCA_045627665.1 Oscillospiraceae bacterium | reverse complement strand
CAAACCCTCCGGACTGCAGATCGACAAAGCCGAGGCAGTAGCCCTCATTGCCGTAATAACCGGCGCCGATCCGTCCGTCGGCAGTGCAGAAAATGCTCTCGATCCAGTTGTCGTTTTCTACCTGCCCGATCTGTTTTCCGTCCTGATCTATGGCATAGATGACGCCGTCGCTCAGCAGATAGATATTGCCGGCGCCGTCGATCTCCATATCCATAAAGAAAACATAGTTATCTTCCCCGCCGTAAAGATTGAGCGCCTCGGAAAGGTCGATATATCGGATCTCACTGCCGTCGTCCGCAAGGAAACGGATATAGTAGTTCTCCGTATAGGTCATGTACCGGTAATATTCGCCTTCGTACCACTCATCCGAATATATCTCGACATCGTCAGGGCCGTTGTATTCCGAACGATAAAACTCGTCCAGCGTAATGATGCCGCCGTCGGGAGTTGTGCTCAGGCTGGTCATATAGGTGCTGACATTAATACCCGCATCGGGGTCAGACACAGCCTCTTCCATTTCCGGCAAAGCAAACTGGGTATAATTCTCAAGCGGGGTGACCGTTCCGTCGGGATCCAGCCAGTACAGCTTGCTGCCGTAAACCCAGTACTGTCCCTCATACTCCGGGACGACGCCCTCCGGGGTGTTGTCCGCAATCTTGCCGTAGGAGGTGAAGAGGAATCTGTCTCCGCTGGCACAGAGGCGGTCAACGCTGTTCTCAAGCTTCGATGAAAGAGGGATATATTCCGCAACATAAACAAATTCCGGCGCCTCCGTCTGCTCGGCGGCGTCGCTCCCCGTCGGCGAGTCCGCAACAGGCGTCTTTCCGCCGCAGCCGGACAGCATACCGATGCAGAGACTCAGCACCAGAATCAGTATGATCGTTCTTTTTTCTTTCTTCATAATTGTAGTTTCTCCTTCCTGAGCATTCCACTCGAAGCATATTCAAATCGCGGTACATGGATACCGACGAAATTTTTACGGAAATGTTCCGCATTGCAATCGCACAGTACAATTATTTTACATCAAAGTTCCATCATAATCAATATATAGTGTTTCGCTGCGAAAAAGAAAACAAAAAGACAGGGCAAGTATCAAACTTGTCCTGTCTTTGGTGCGCGAGGCGGGAGTCGAACCCGCACGCCCGGAATGAGCACTGGCACCTGAAGCCAGCGAGTCTACCAATTCCACCACTCGCGCATATTTTGCTGCTGCATTTTGAATGCTTGATTATAATAGCATCACTGTGCAAAAATGTCAACAGCAAATTTCACATTTTATAAATTTTCTTTGAACCCCGTCGAAGGCGCGATCCTGCTGCGCAGCGCACAAACAGCCAGGGCAATGCTTGGCGGCAATTACACCGGTTTCTTCAGACGCACGCTCAGATCCGCAAACTGCTGAAGCGTAAGCGATTCGCCGCGCACCGTCTCGGAAAGGTGCAGCTCGGAAAGAGCCTTCGCGGTCGTTTCCCTTGGGACGGACAGACCGTTCTGAAGGGCGTTCGTCAGCGTCTTGCGCCGCTGATTAAATGCAGCGCGCACCACGGAAAAGAAAAAGCGTTCGTCATCGACCTGCACCGGCGGCGCAGCAAGACGCGACATACGAATGACGCTGCTCGTCACCTTCGGCGCGGGGATAAAGCAGTTCGGCGGAACGTCAAAAAGGATCTCCGGGGCGGCATACCACTGCATCAGAATGGAAAATGCACCATAGTCCGCCGTGCCTGCCGGCGCGCAAATCCGGCGAGCGACCTCACGCTGGATCATCACGGTAATCGTATCGAACAGGCCGGACTCCGCAAACGCCGTCAGCACCGGCGTCGTAATATTATAGGGCAGATTTGCGCAGACAACCACGCGCTCGCAGTCCGAAAAGTGTTCGGCGCAGAGCGCTTTCAGGTCGGTTTTCATCACGTCTCCGAAAATGATCTCGACATTCTCCGCGCAGGAAAGCGTTTCCGCAAGCACGGGGCGCAGTGCATTATCCAGCTCTATACTGACGACCTTCTTCGCGCGGCGCGCAAGCTGCACGGTCAGGCAGCCGATGCCGGGGCCGACCTCCAGAACACCGGTACGCTCGTCCAGCGCCGCGCTGTCGGCAATATCCTCCGGCACCCAGGCGGCGCAAAGGAAATTCTGCCCGAGTGACTTCGAGAAGCGAAATCCGTGACGCAAAAGCAGGTTTTTGATCTCATTGATGTCGGTTAAGTTCATGTATCCTCTTCCCAGAATAGTTCGTCCAGCGTTTTGCCGAGTGCGCGGCAAATCGCGCGGCAGAGATTGATGGTCGGGTTATAGTCGCCCTTTTCAATGGCGTTCACGGTCTGGCGCGAAACGCCGACGGCGTCGGCAAGCTCCTGCTGGCTCAGATCCAGCGCGGCTCGCGCCGCTTTCAGCTTCAGATTTTTCATAAGTCCCCTCGCCTGTCACTCCGCGTCTTCCTCATCCGCCCTGCGGTCGATGAGCGACTTGATGATAACGCCGATATCGACAACGAGCATCAGAAGTCCGACGATCAGACCCATCGAATTCAAGCCAAGAACGCCGTTTTCAACCAACATTCCCTCGGAAATATATCTTGCTGCTCCGAGCAGATTGGCGAGTGCAAGCACAGAAAACAGGATGATATACGTCAGCGGGCGGTCTATTCGTGAAAAATATGCGCCGCGGAAAATGCAGATCAATGCAAAGATCGCCACGGAGAACGAGAAGCAGATCATGATCGCAATCAGCGGCTCGATCCAGCAGAGATCAAAGGCAA
>JAZQNZ010000282.1:0-4792 GCA_045627665.1 Oscillospiraceae bacterium | reverse complement strand
GTTCTGCCGCAGGTGGGGCAGGAGATGACCTTTGCGCCGCCGCGCAGACCTACCGCCCTGAGAATGGCGATCCCCGCGCGGACTTCCTCCTCCGGGTCGGCGGTGAGGGAGACGCGGATGGTATCGCCGATGCCGTCAAGCAGCATTGCGCCGATTCCGGCGGCGGACTGCACCGTGCCCTGAAACAGCGTGCCCGCCTCGGTCACGCCGAGGTGGAGCGGATAGGGGAAGCGCTCCGCCGCCAGACGGTAGGCTGCCAGCGTCAGCGGAACGCTGCTGGATTTCAGAGAGAGGCAGATGTCGGTAAAGCCGTATTTTTCCAGCAGCGTGGTGTGACCGGCGGCAGACTCGACCATCGCCTCCGCCGTCGGTGCGCCGTATTGCTCCAGAAGGCGCTTTTCCAGAGAGCCGGCGTTGATGCCGATGCGGATGGGGATTCCCGCAGCTCCGCAGGCCTCCGCGACCGCGCGGACGCGATCCTCCCCGCCGATGTTGCCGGGGTTGATGCGGAGCTTTGAGGCGCCGACCTGCGCGCAGCGCAGCGCGAGACGGTAGTCAAAATGGATGTCCGCCACCACGGGGATGGGGGATTCGGCGCAAATAACCTCCAGCGCGTCCGCCGCCGCCATGTCCGGCACGGCAACGCGGATGATCTCGCAGCCTGCCGCGGCAAGGCGGCGGATCTGCGCCAGCGTGGCTTCGGCGCTGCGCGTGTCGGTATTGCACATGCTCTGCACCCGCACCGGCGCACCGCCGCCGAGCGTGACGCCGCCGAGCGTCAGTTGCTTTGTTTCATTTCGTTTCATAATCGTTTACCTGTTTGCGATGAGCTTCAGAATATCGCTGCACATGACGAAGAGCATCAGCCCCATCAGCAGGACGAAGCCCGCCGCATGAATATAGCCCTCGTATTTCGGATCAATACGCCTGCGGGAGATCCGCTCAATCAGGCAGGTGACCAGCAGGAAAAATACACGTCCGCCGTCCAGCGCGGGGATGGGGAGCAGATTCGTGACCGCAAGGTTGACTGCGATGAGCGAGAAAATATAGAAAAATGTGAAATACGCTTCCAGCGGACTGCGCGCGGCGGCTTCCGCCTCGCTGACGTAGTCCACAAGCCCGACCGGGCCGCTCAGCTCCCGCAGTCCCACCGCGCCGGTGAACAGGTCGCCGAGCGAACGCCAGATGAGCCGGACAAAATTCAGCGACTCGATCCATGCGTAGCGGACATTGGCGAAAAAGCCGGTTTCGCGCGGAGCAAAATAGAGGCCGTATTTGAGCACGGCGCCGCCGCTGCCGTCCGGGTATTCAAGCTGGCGGATGGTGAAATCGTCCAGCACGACGCGCTTTCCGCTGCGGACGAGGACGATGCGGTGGACATCGCTGCTGCGGCTGTCCGGATTTTGACGGCTCAGATAGTAGGAAACATCCTCCGCGAAAAACAGACGGTGGCCGTCGATGCGCACGATGCGGTCGCCGGGCAGGAACGCGGACTCCCCCTCATAGGGGCAGCCCTCGAAAAATCTGTGGATCACCGGCTCGGTGAAATTCGCGTGGGGCGCGATGCAGAGGATCATCAGAAAACCGAGCAGAAAATTCATCGCGGCGCCGGCACAGAGGATCACGATACGCTGCCATGCGGGCTTGGCGCAAAACGCGCGCGGATCGTCCGTTTCCTCGTCCTCGCCCTCCATGGCACAGAAGCCGCCGATGGGAAGGAGACGCAGCGTATAAAGCGTTTCTTTCCCCTGCTTTTTCAGCAGCTTCGGGCCCATGCCGAGCGAAAACTCGTTGACGCGGACGCCGAAGGCCTTCGCCGCGAAAAAGTGCCCCGCTTCGTGGGCGGCGATCAGTATTCCGAATGCAAGAATGGACAGAAGAATGTACATGGATAATCAGACAAACCCTTTCACATATTCTCTTGCCGCGCGGTCGGCCTCAAGGATCCCGTCGAGCGAGGGCGCGTCAGTTATATGTATGCTTTCCAGAGTTTCCGCAACACATTCAAAGATCTTTCCGAACGGGATCTTTTCCGCGAGGAAGAGCGCGACCGCAGCTTCGTTTGCCGCGGAGAGGATGCAGGGCGCGGTGCCGCCGCGCTTTGCCGCGTTCATTGCAAGCGCAAGGCAGGGCGTGTTTTCAAGGTCGGGGCGCTCAAAGTGCAGATCGCCCGCTGCGAAGAGGTCGAGCGGTGCGCACAGCGAGGGCGCGCGGTCGGGATATGTCATAGCATACTGGATGGGCAGTCCCATATCCGGGACAGCCATCTGCACGACGACGCTTCCGTCGATCAATTCGACGCCGGAGTGTACTACGCTCTGCGGGTGGATGAGGACGCAGATCTGCTCCGGCGAAGCGCCGAACAGGTGCATCGCCTCGATAAATTCAAGACCCTTGTTCATCATGGTGGCGCTGTCCACGCTGATCTTCGCGCCCATGCTCCAGTTCGGATGGGCGACCGCCTGCGCGGGCGTTTTATCGTAGACCTCCGCGCGCGTCATGCCCCGGAAGGGGCCACCGGATGCAGTCAGCAGGATGCGCCGGAGCTGCGGGTGGCGAAGCTGCCCCCCGAGCGACTGGAAGATGGCGGAGTGTTCGCTGTCCACGGGAACGATCTCCGCGCCGCGCTGCGCCGCGCGCGCCATCACGAGCTCACCCGCGCACACCAGCGTTTCCTTGTTGGCAAGGGCGATGCGCTTGCCGCAGTCAATGGCGGCAAGGGTGGGACGCAGTCCGACGGAGCCGCTGACTGCCGTGACGACACAGTCCGTGTCCGGCGCGGCGGCGGCTTCGATCAGTCCCTCCATGCCGGAGACGACTTTCGTCGCTGTGTCCGCCACGGCAAGGCGCAGGGCGCGCGCCGCAGTTTCGTCATAAACAGCGGCAAGGCGCGGCAAAAACTGCCGCACCTGCTGTTCCATAAGCTGTGTATTCGAATTTGCCGCGATGGCGCGCACGGGAATGCCGAGATGCGCCGCGGCGGCGAGACTCTGCCGGCCGATGCTGCCGGTGGAGCCCAAAACGGATAGATTTTTAACCATGGGTTCTCCTTTATGGAGGGGGAATAGGTTTCGCCTGCGGGCGACCATATTTCTCTACGAAGAGAAATATGGAAAAGAGTCGCCAAAGGGCTGCGGCTCTTTGGAAACCCGAGGGAGTTTTTAAGCTTGCGCTTGCGCGCAAAGGGTGCGCCCGCTGACGCGGGAAGTGACGCCGCGGCACTTTCGTAGCCGCGGCTGTGCGGGAAAAACATTTTCCACTGCAGCAGCGCCAGCGAAGCGGGTGCGCGGACGGCGATGCGGAAATGTATCAGATCAAGGGCTCAGCAATCCTGCACCAATCTGCTGGGTGTTTCCAAAGAGGGGCGCGAAAGCATCCCTCTTTGGCGCACCTTTTCTCCATGCTTTTCCGGGCGTTCGGAAAGCATGGCCCCCGGAGGGGAACCGGGCAAGACAAAAAAGTTATTTCGTGATCGCCGGTACCCAGCTCACCAGAAGCTCAACGAGCGCCGCAGTCCAGAACATACTGTCAAACCGGTCCAGCATCCCGCCGTGACCGGGGATGAGCTTTCCGTAATCCTTGATGCCGAACAGGCGCTTGACCGCGGAAAAGCTGAGATCGCCGAGCTGGCAGGCGACGGAGCCGAGGATGGCGTAGGCCGCCAGAACGGCAAACCTGACGGTGAAGCCGAGGCGGGTGAGCACCCAGCCGTAAAGCAGCATGACCGCAGCAGTGAGGACAAAGCCGCCGATGCTGCCCTCCACCGTTTTCTTCGGGGAGAGATGCGGCACGAGCTTGTGACGCCCGAGCAGAACGCCGGCAAAGTATGCGCCGGAATCGCAGGAGAAGGTGACGACAAAGGGAAGCAGCATATAGGCGCTGCCCCATTCGCGCAGGCCGAGCCGCACGATGGCGGAGAGCAGCACGGGCAGCACACCGCCGCCGATCAGCATGGCAGCAAAGGTCTCAAAGCCCATGCGCGTTTCCCCGCGGAAGGTGAGCATCAGCTCGCAGAAGCTGTAAACAAACAGGAAAAACAGCGAGATCTCGTAAACTCTGCCGCTTGCGTAGAACACGCAGGCGAACGGGATGAGAAAGGCGCACACCGCGGCTGCGGCCTGCATCCGCACGCCGGCGTCCTTTGCGGTGCAGCGCAGAAACTCCACGGCACAGCAGGCGGCAACGGCGCCGATCACAAGTCCCATTGCCCAGAGCGGCGCAAAGAGAATGGCGGCAACGAGGATCGGGATGGCGATGACCGCCACAATGGTTCTTGTCAGCATGGACGGGCTCCTTTTCAAACGCCGCCGTAGCGGCGGTCTCGCTGCCGGTAAGCGGCGATGGCACGGTTGATCTCCCTCTCGTCAAAATCCGGCCAGAGGGTGTCGGTGAAAATAAATTCGGTGTAGGCGGACTGCCACAGCAGGAAGTTGCTGAGCCGCAGCTCCCCGCCGGGGCGGATGAGCAGGTCGGGATCGGGAATGCCGGAGGAGTCCAGCAGATCGCCGAAGCGGGCTTCGTCAATGTCGTTCGGCGCGCCGGAGCTTACCTGCGCAGCGTATGCCCTTACGGCGCGGATGATCTCGTCGCGGCCGCCGTAGTTCAGGCAGATGTTGGCCTGAAAGCCGCTCAGCCGGGCGCTGATGCCGTCGGTGCGTGTGATCAGCTCGCGCAGCTTCGGCGAGAGGACGCTCGTATCCCCGAAAAAGCGGAGACGGATATTGTCCCGCTCCATTTTTTCGATCGCTTCGCCGAGATATTTCTCCAGCAGCGCCATGATGGCGTCGACCTC
>JAZQNZ010000281.1:0-4859 GCA_045627665.1 Oscillospiraceae bacterium | reverse complement strand
CTCATTCTCCGGCTGCTTTCCAACCCCGACGCGCTTGCGCTCCTCAAGGCCCTTGCAAATGCGATATAAGGACAGGGCGCAGTTCCATTCGTTCCGGAGGGCGTCCTGTCCTTATGTTCGCGCGATTTTTCGCGCCGTTATTCACGCTTTCAGCGATGACGCCGCAGGCACGCGGGCACGCGGACGGCGGCGCGGAAAAAATTTTTCCATTTTTTCGAATTTCCTATTGACAACCCGTGGACGGCGTGCTATATTGCTTGCATGGTTAATCACTCAACTAACTAACCAATCAGCAAGGAGGTCGATGAATTGACGTTCACGGACGACAGGCCGATCTTCGTTCAGCTTGCAGAGCAGCTGAAGGACGGCATTATCTCCGGTGCGTTTCCGGAGGAAGGGCAGATTCCGTCAATCACGGAGTATGCCGCAACTTACAAGATCAATCCCGCCACCGCCCTCAAGGGCATTAACATTCTGGTGGATGCGGGACTGCTTTACAAAAAGAGAGGTGTAGGTATGTTTGTTGCAGGCGGGGCGCGCGAGGCGCTGCTGAAGGAACGCCGCGAGGCGTTTTACCGTGATTATATCGAGCGGGTCGTCCGCGAGGCAAAGCGCCTCGGTCTGACAAGCGGACAGCTTGCCGAAATGCTGGAAAGAGGGTTTGAAAATGTCGATTGAAATTCAAAATGTTACACGCCGCTTCGGCGACACCACTGCGCTGGACAATGTTTCGCTGCGGCTGGAGGACGGAAAAATCTACGGTCTGCTCGGCAACAACGGCGCCGGCAAAAGCACGCTGCTGAACATCCTCACCGACCGCCTGCCCGCAAACAGCGGCAGCGTTCTGCTCGACGGCACGCCGGTTCGCGGCAGCGACGCCGCGCTCGGCAGAATGTTCCTTGCAGGCGACCAGAATATGTTCCCCGACGAAATGCGCGTCAAAACCGCGTTCCGCAACGCCGCCCGCTTTTATCCCGGCTTCGACCGGAAGCGCGCAGAGGAGATCGCCGCACAGTTCGGTCTGTCGCTGAACAAAAAGATCTCCTCGCTTTCCACCGGCTACGCCTCCATCTTCCGGCTGGTGCTGGGGCTGTGCGTCAATACGCAGTGGGTATTCTTTGACGAGCCGGTGCTCGGTCTGGACGCGCAGCACCGCGACCTGTTTTACCGTCTGCTGACGGAGAAGTATGCCGAGGAAGGCTGCTCCGTCGTCCTCTCCACCCATCTCATCGCGGAGATCGCCGATCTTGTGGAGGACGTTGTCATCATCAGCGGCGGCCGCATCCTGCAGACGGGCAACGTCGGGGAACTGCTGGAGGGCACCTGCGCCGTGTCCGGCCCCCCCGCCGCCGTGGAAACTTACGCCGCAGGGAAACACATTCTCTCCGAAACCGCGCTCGGCGGACTCAAGACCGTTTATCTCTCCGAAACGCCCGACGAGACGCTCCCCGACGGTCTGGAGCGCAGCCGGATCAATCTTCAGGACTATTTCATTCATCTCATGGAGGAGGAAAACAGAAAATGAGTATCAGAATCAAACCTTCTTTTTGCTGCGAGCTGGAGAATTTCCTGCACGGCGGCGGCGTCCTCGTCGGCGTGCTGCTGGTCATCACGCTGGCGCTGAATCTCATTCTCCCCCATTTTCTTCCGGGAACGGTCGTCTTCAACGGCGGCTTCATCCCCTTCGCCGTGTGGGCGTTCGTCTTCGGCGTGGTAGCGCCCCGCCCCTGCCTGCGTCTCGGCGCACAGTTCGGCGTTTCCCGCCGCAGCGCACTGCTCGGCAATCTCGCCGCTTTCATCGTGTCCGTGCTGATTATGGCCGTCTGCTGTGAGCTGCTTGGGCTGCTGATGGCTGCGTTCAACAACGGGGAATACTTCGCCGATCTCTATCAGATCATTTTCCTCGACAACGATTCACTGACGATCGCAGGCGTCAGCTTCGGTCAGCATCTGTGCAGCATCCTCTGCGGCGCGTGCTTCATGCTGGCACTGTACTGCCTCGGTCTGTTTCTGACCGCGATGTTCTGGCGTCTCTCCGGACTCTGGAATCTCGTTGCCGCCGTCGGTATCGTCGTTTTCGTGAATGTGGTGCCGTGGCTGCTGTCGAAGGCCGACTTTACGCCCGCGCTGGTCGAGTGGATCCTGGTTTCGCCGTGGAACTCGATGCTCGCCTGCGTGCTGTTCGCCGCAGTGTTCGCCGCCGCTGCGTGGCTGCTGCTGCGCCGCGCAAACATCCGTGCGGCAGGCAAGGGTTAATCCATACCGGGCGCAGACGCTCCCTTCGCGGAGCGAGCGTCAAATCGTCCGCCGGACTGCGGACAGCGAAAGGAAAAGCGAAGTGCAGGATTTGCACTTCGCTTTTTGTCATTCTCTGTATCGGGTATCGGGATTGTAACTGCATATTACGGCTCGTCGCCGTTCCGGCGGTGGCGCAGCCGGACACGCGGCAGCTTCACGCCGTCGCGCACATCGTCGATGTATTCGTGCAGCGTGCTCTCGATCATGTCGCCGACAAAGGCGCTGACCGCGGGACTCTGACGGACGCCGCGCGCCAGCTCCGCCAGCTTGCGCAGACGCTGCTCGGTCAGATCGTTCAGTGTTTCCGCGCCGGTGGCGCTCAGCAGGCCGAACAGCTCCTCGATAAAGTCGCGCTTTTCCTGCTCGTTCATGTTCTCCATCAGCGAGAGGATGGCGGCGTGGATGGCGCGGCTGCTGCGGGAAAGCTCCGCGCAGCGGACAAACTGCGTCCCCTTCACCTGCCATGTAAAGCCGTCGTGCGCGCCGATGCCGAAGGCGCTGCTCTCCACAATGGTAAGATTCGTCTCCTGGTGCATCAGCATTCCGACGATGGAGCGCTGGGAGCACACGGTCACGACGCGGTCGCGGATGGCGGCATAGCGCGGATCGTCCAGAACGCTGGTGCGGAAGCCGGGGCCGTCGTGGTTATACACGCTGATGATGCGCGACTGCACCGCCGCCGGGGCGTGCATTGCGGCATACACCGCGAGGTTTCCGCCCTTGGAGTGGCCGCCGATATAGAGCATGCCGGGAGCGCTCTCCGCCTCCTCCAGCAGGTAGGCGGCAGCGTCCGTCTGGGCGTGGACACGCTTTTCCACGCTCATCAGGAAATTTTCCTTCCAGGACACCAGCGTGTCGTCCGTGCCGCGGAAGGATATGTAGCGCGTACCGTCCGGCAGGCGGACGGTCAGGGCGGAATACTGTTCGTTTTTTGCAAGATCGATGTGGTTGACAAAGCGGGTGAGCTGCAGGTCTGCAAAGCGGGGCGTTTCCGCAAGGCGGCGCACCATCGGCAGCTCCTGCGGGGAGGAGAGCAGTCCGAGACTGACGTCCTCTCCCTCGCGCGCAAAATAGGCGTTCACCGCGTCGCGCAGGGAAATGCTTCCGCTGTCCGCCGGGATAATGCCCGTAAAATCCGGGCAGCCGATCTTTGCGATGATGAGATTGTCCACCTCGTTCATCGGCGCAGCTTCAAAGCTGAGGTCGCCGCGCCAGTCAAGGTAATCCATGATTGTTGCCATATTGCCGTGCTGTTCCTCTCTCTATGCCGCGCAGCGGCGGCGGTCATGCGTGGATGCCGTCTGTCTCTCCGTCAATGCTCGTCAAGCACGCGCACTTCGCCGTCGCGCTGCTTGTTGGCATACACGGGATTCATGCAGATGGAGAAATGCAGAATGGGACGCTCCAGACTGATGATGGACAGGGGCAGGTGCTTCATGTTGGCGGGCAAGAAAATGACGGAGCTTTTGGTGAGGCGGTGCAGCTCGCCGTTGATGCCGATCTCGACGACGCCGCCGAGGTCATAGGGATCGTCCGGGTTGGAGCCGATGAAGCCGATGAGCTCGTCAAAATCGTGGCTGTGCTCGTCGTGCTTATACAGCGGGCGCATCTCCGATGCGCTGTGGTACCAGGACAGATTCATCTGGAACGCGCCGGGGACAACGTTGGTGTCCATCCAAAGCAGGCGGTTCGCCCAGGTCTTATAGACCTCCGCAAAGCCTGCGCTCATGGGGGGCGCCTGCAGGGTCTGAACGATGTATTTTCCGAATTCGCCTTCGGCATCCATAACAAATTTTTCTTCCATGATATTGCCTTCCTCTCTCAATTATCCGATGGCATCAGTTTATTCCATTCCGCAGCGGGATGCAAGCACATTTTCACCTCGCCCGCAGCTCCCAGAACGCTACCGCGCTCGCCGCGGCGACATTCAGCGAGTCCACGCCGTGGGACATCGGGATGCGGACGGTGTAGTCGCACTCCGCGATGGTGGCGCTGCCGAGACCGTCGCCCTCCGTGCCGAGCACAACGGCGAGCTTTTCCTCGGCCAGCAGCGCGGGATCATCGACGGAAACGGAATCGTCCCGCAGCGCCATCGCCGCGGTTTTGAAGCCCAGTGCGCGCAGGCGAGCCATGCCCGTCTCCGGCCAGTCCGACTGCGCCGCACCGATATGCGTCCACGGCACCTGAAACACCGTTCCCATGCTCACGCGGACGCAGCGGCGGTACAGCGGGTCGGTGGAGTCCGGCGTCAGAAGCACCGCGTCCATGCCCAAAGCGGCGGCGCTGCGGAAGATCGCGCCGAGGTTGGTCGGGTTCTGGATATTCTCCAGCACTGCGACGCGCTTCGCCCCCGCGCAGATCTCCTCCACGGTCGGCTCCGGCGGGCGGCGCATGGCGCACAGCGTCCCGCGCGTCAGCGGGAAGCCGGTCAGCTCCTTCAGAACGCTCACGTCCGCGACAAACACGGGAATGTCGCCGCAGCGGGCGATGATGTCCTTTTCCTCGCCGTCAAGACGCTTGCGCTCCATCAGCAGCGACACCGGCACGCATCCGGCGCACAG
>JAZQNZ010000280.1:0-9221 GCA_045627665.1 Oscillospiraceae bacterium | reverse complement strand
GCCAGAGCAGCACGAGGAAGCTGATGACCTTGGAGATGCTGGTGGCGATCGCGGCGCCCGCGACCTCCAGACCGAGGACGTTGATAAACAGCGGGTCAAGCGCCACGTTGATGGCGCAGCCGGATACCATGCCGATCATGGACAGCTTTGTGCTGCCCTCCGCACGAAGAATGTGGCTGAGCGAGACCTCGCCCGCCGTGAACGGTACGGAGAAAAGAATGAAGCGCGCATAGTCCATCGCGTAGGGCTTCGCGCTCTCCGTCGCACCGAGGAGGGCGACCAGCGGCTCGACGAAAATATACGCGATCGCGGCCAGCGCGGAGAGGACGATGATGCTGGTGAACAGCGTTGTCGTGCCGACGCGGCAGGCCTCCTCATCCTGCTTTGCGCCGAGCAGACGGGACATATAGCTCGATGCGCCGACGCCGAAGCCCATGGCCGCGGAGCGGATGAAATGGGTCATGGAGTCGTTAACGCCGACGGCGGCAGTTGCCGCCTTGCCGAGCTGGCTGACGAAGTAGGTGTCCGCAATGTTATAGAGAGAGTCCACCAGCATGGAAATGATCATCGGGATGGCGATGAGCGGGATGACCTTTGCCACGGGGTCCTCAAGCATCATTTTCCGCCGCTTCAGGCGGTTGAGCTCCAGAGTGTCTGCCATGAATTTACCTCGCTTGATCGTAATGGCTGCCTGCTGCCGCGCGGGGAGGCGGACAGGGCAAACGTCCGTCCTGCGGGCGGGATGCCGCGGCGGGAGGACAGAAACAACACATTTTATTCTATCATATTTCCTGCGGCAAAACAATCGAATTGCCACAAATCATTTGTCGATTCATTTGTGATTGCAACAGCCGAAAGACTGTGGTAAAATACAAGAAAAAGAGACGGCAGGGGGAAAAATCAGAGAACATGGAAAGCAACTTTCGTTCACTGAAATGCTTTATGATCGCGGCGGAGGAAATGAATTTCACCCGCGCGGCGCGGCGGCTGTATATCACGCAGCAATCGCTGAGCAAGCACATCCGGCGTCTGGAGGAGCAGTATGAGGTGCAGTTGTTTGACCGGCAGCCGACACTGCGCCTGACGATGGCGGGGGAGCAGCTTCTGAAATACGCCAGAAAGATGCTGCGCGAGGAAAACAAGCTGTTCAACGATCTCCACAGCGAGACGAGCGAAGGACAGGTGCGGCTCTCCGTCGGACTGCCGACCAGCCGCAGCGCGCCGTATCTTTCGGAGGTCATTCAGGCGTATCATGCGCTGCGGCCCAACGTTGTCACCTCCTGCCAGGTTTACAGCTATGCGGCGGTGAACGCCGCGCTGCGCGCCGGCGACATCGACCTGTATTTTTCCACCCTCGGCGCTGCCGGAAAATACGGCAGGCGGCTGAGCGTTGTGAAGGACGAGCTGTACTTCGTCCTCAGCGAGGGACTGCTCAAGCGGACGCTGCCGGAATCGTGGCGCGGATTTCTCGACAGCGCGCGCAGCGGGGTGCGTCTGGCGGAAACGGTGGAGTTTCCCGTGGCGCTGCCGCCGCACGACACGGTGCAGCGCAACATCCTCGACAGCCACTATGCCGCCGCGTCCCATGCACCGAACGTCCTCACCGAGCTGAACGACGGCAGCGCGCGGCTGGAGTTGTGCGCGGGCGACTTCTGCGCCGCGATCCTGCCGAAGTCCCAGCTTTTCCGGGAACATTTTTCGATGGAAACGCCGATCTATGCCCTGCATATCACCGACCTTGACGAGCTGACGCGGCTCGGCATCATCTACTCCGAGCAGGAGGGCGTGCCGCAGTATGTGACGGACTATATCGACTGCGCCCGGGAGGTTATTGCGGACGCGGATGCGCGGCTGAACGCGCTGCTCGCCTCGCGGATGCGGGAAACGCAGATCCTGCCGCTGAACTATACGGGCTGAAAGGAAACAGACGCAGAGAGCCCACCGCCTGCGCCGGTGCGCTCTGTATGTTTGAGATTATTCAGGAGCCGGAATGTCAGTCCGGGCAGAGGTCGGAGAGGACGGTGATGCAGTCGTCCGCGACGGCGGCGCTGCCGCCCGTCAGAGGAAAGGTATGCTCCTCGCTGCCGGTGCGGTACCACAGCGTTCCCGCTGTGAGCGATGCGACCATGGGCGCGTGACCGCGCATGACGCCGAGCTGACCGTCCGACGCGGGAAGAACGACGGAATCCGCCTCCGTTTCCAGCGCGGCGCCTTCCGGGGAGAGAACTTTCAGAATCATTTTCCTGCCTTCTTCCATACGTCGTCGATGGTTCCGGACATGAGAAACGCACTTTCGGGGATGCCGTCGCAGTCGCCGGAGAGGATGGCCTGAAAGCCGCGGATCGTCTCGTCGATGGGGACGTAGGCGCCTGCCATGCCGGTGAAGGTCTCCGCAACGTGGAACGGCTGGGACATGAAGCGCTGGACTCTGCGGGCGCGGTTGACGGCGATGCGGTCCTCCTCGGAGAGCTCCTCCATGCCGAGGATCGCAATGATGTCCTGCAGCTCCGCATAGCGCTGAAGAATTTTCAGCACGGCCTGCGCGGTCTCGTAGTGCTCCGCGCCGACAACGGCGGGATTCAGCGCCTGGGAGCTGGACTCCAGCGGATCGACCGCCGGATAGATGCCGAGCTCCGCAATGCTGCGGGAGAGAACGGTGATCGCGTCAAGGTGGGAGAAGGTCGTTGCGGGGGCGGGGTCGGTCAGGTCGTCCGCCGGGACGTAAACTGCCTGAACGGAGGTGATGGAGCCGCTTTGGGTGGAGACGATGCGCTCCTGAAGCTGGCCCATCTCCGTTGCCAGCGTGGGCTGATAGCCGACGGCGGAGGGCAGACGTCCGAGCAGGGCGGAGACCTCCGAACCGGCCTGCGTGAAGCGGAAAATATTGTCGATAAACAGGAGAACGTCCTGATTTGCTTTCTCGCGGAAGTATTCCGCCAGCGTCAGCCCCGTCAGCGGGACGCGCAGGCGCGCACCGGGGGACTCGTTCATCTGACCGAATACCAGCGCCGTTTTGTCGATGACGCCGGACTGGATCATTTCGTTCCAGAGGTCGTTGCCCTCGCGGGAGCGCTCGCCCACGCCGGCAAAAACGGAGTAGCCGTGGTGCTCATAGGCGATGTTGCGGATCAGCTCCATGATGAGGACGGTTTTGCCGACGCCGGCGCCGCCGAACAGACCGATCTTGCCGCCGCGGGCAAAGGGCGTCATCAGGTCGATGACCTTGATGCCGGTCTCCAGAATTTCGGCGGTGGGGATGATCGCGGTGAACGGCGGCTCACTGCGATGGATGGGCCAGCGCTCCGCCGACTCGATGGCGCCGCGCCCGTCAATCGGCTCGCCGACAACGTTCATCATGCGGCCGAGCGTTGCCTTGCCGACGGGGACGGAGATCGGGTGACCCGTGCCCTCCGCGTGCATACCGCGGGAGAGGCGCTCTGTCGGAAACAGAGAGATGCAGCGCACGCGTCTGCCGCCCAGAAGCGCGAGCGCCTCCATAACGATGGTCTGCCCGTCCAGACGGACTTCCACCGCGTCGTGGATGCTGGGAAGCGCGCTCCCTTCCGGGAACTGAAGATCCACCACCGGGCCGGTGACGCTGATTATCAAACCTTTATTCATGGTCATATCCCTTCGTTCTGATTTGCGGCTGCGCCGCCGGACAGCTCAAGCACCTCCGCGGTCACGGCTGCCTGACGCATACGGTTCAGCTCCAGCTCCAGCGCTGCGCGCATCTCCGCGCAGTTGTCCGCTGCGGCACGCATTGCCATCAGCATCGCGCCGTGGGCGCCCTCCGCTGCGCTGAGCAGGATCCCGTAGACCTGCGCGGCAAGGCACTGCTCACGCAGACGGGGCAGCATCTCCGCGCGGCCGGGGACGAAGATCACGTCCGGCACGGCGGCGGTTTCCTCTGCCGGTGCGGCGGGGAAAAGCTGCTCGCACACCGGCACCTGTGTCAGAATATTCTGAAAGCGCTGGTAGACAAACACGACGCGGTCAACCTCGCCGCGCGTCCAGAGCGCAAGGACGCGGAGATAGAGCGCCTTCGCCTGCGCGTAGGCGGGAACGCTGTCCACCGGCAGGACGTCGATCACATTCTCAAGCCCGTGCGACGCGGCGCGCTCCGCGCCCCATTTGCCGCAGAGGATCAGGCAGGCTTCCTCCTGCTCCGATGCAAGGGTCTGCTGCAGAAAGCGGAACAGCGCTTCGTTATAGTCGCCGCAGAGACCGCGGTTTGCCGTGATCGCAACGTAGCAGACGCGCCGGCGGCGGCAGCCATCGTCAGGGGCGGAGTCGTCACTGCCGACAAGACGCAGCAGACGCCGGCATTCCGCCAGATATGTCTGAAAATCCTGCGATTTCTTGTGCGTGCGCGTGTATTTGCTCATCGCGGAGGTGCGCATGGCGCTTGCGACCTGCTCGGTCGTGATGACGGTGCGGATGCGCCGCTTCAGTTCCTGCGCGCTGCTCATTGCACCTTCTCCTTGAATTTTTCGATCAGTTCGGACAGCTCTGCCATGAATTCCTCACTCATCTTTTCGCCGGAGGCGATCCGCGCCAGCGCATCCGGATGCGCCGCGCGGAAGCGGGCTGCCAGTGCGTCGGTGAAGGCGTTTACCTGCGCCGCGGGCAGATCGTCGGCAAAGCCGTGGGAAACGGCGAAGATCGCAAGCACCTGCTCTTCCACGGGAATGGCTGCATACAGCGGCTGGAGCAGGACGGCGGTCATGCGCTCGCCGCGGTCAAGGACGCTGCGGGTGGAGGCGTCAATGTCCGCGCCGAACTGCGCGAAGGACGCCAGCCCACGGTACTGCGCAAGATCCATGCGCAGACGGCCGGCGATCTGGCGCATTGCGCCGATCTGCGCCGCGCCGCCGACACGGGATACGGAAAGCCCGACATTGACGGCGGGACGCTGACCGGAGCGCAACAGGTCGCTTTCCAGAAAGATCTGGCCGTCCGTGATGGAGATGACGTTGGTGGGGATATAGGCGGAGATGTCGCCCGCCTGGGTTTCCACGATGGGCAGCGCCGTGATGGAGCCGCCGCCCGCCTCCGGCGAGAGACGCGCAGCGCGCTCAAGCAGGCGGGAGTGGAGATAGAAAACGTCGCCGGGGTAGGCTTCGCGCCCGGAGGGGCGGTGGAGCAGCAGGGACATTTCGCGGTAAGCGACGGCCTGCTTGGAGAGGTCGTCAAACACGATGAGCACGTCCTGCCCGCGGTACATGAAGTATTCCGCCATCGCCATGCCCGCATAGGGGGCGATATAGCGCATGGGGGCGCTCTGGAAGGCGTCCGCACAGACGACGACCGTGTAGTTCAGAGCGCCCTTTTGCTCCAGTGTGTTCACCACGGAGGCAACACTGGATTCCTTCTGCCCGATGGCGACGTAGACGCAGATGACGTCCTTACCCTTCTGATTGAGGATGGCGTTCACCGCGATGGCGGTCTTGCCGGTCTGACGGTCACCGATAATCAGCTCACGCTGTCCGCGCCCGATGGGTACCAGCGCATCCACGGCTTTGATGCCGGTGTGGAGCGGGACGGAGACGGATTTTCTGTCGAGAATGGCGGGGGCGGGCGTTTCGATGGGACGGCGCTCGGACGCCCAGACGGGGCCCTTGCCGTCCAGCGGCGCGCCAAGTGCGTTCACAACGCGGCCCAGCAGCGCCTCACCCGCGGGAACGTCCGCCATGCGGCCGAGCCGGCGCACGGGAGAAAATTCCTGCAGATGCTCATAGTCCTCGAATACGACGCAGCCGACGCGGCCGGATTCTACAGACAGCACCATGCCCTCCACGCCGTTTTCAAAGCCGAGCAGCTCGCCGTACATGACGTCCTCCAGACCGTCCAGCCAGCAGATACCGTCCGAGACGGAAAGGACGCGGCCGAACTGCAGCTCCTCCACCTGAACGCGCTGCGAGCCGAGAACCTCCCGGAGCCAGCGGGTCTGCTGCTCCGGATCGTCCGGCAGGTCTTTGAGACGCTCGGGCAGGGTGCGCAGGAGGTTGGCAACGGTGCCGTCGTAAACGGTGTCGCCCACGCGAAGCTGCATACCGCCGATCAGCGTCTCGTCGGTCAGAACGCGGAAGGAGATGTTGCCGGCTTTTTCCGTCATGTGCGTGCGGAAACGCTCCGCAAGCGCCGGGTCCAGCGGGAACGCGGAGCGCAGCGTGACGTAAAGCGCTTTTTTCTGCTCCAGATAGACGCGGTCGCCCGGCGTGATGTCCGCCAGCGCGAGGATCTCCTCCGCCAGCGCCGCCTCATGGCTGCGGAATTCGGAAACGAACGGCTCCTGCGACAGCAGCGCACGGGCGCTTTCGGTCAGACGCGCGGAAAAGACCCCGGAGGCGCTGCGCAGCATTTGCAGACGCTGCACCTGCAGCGCGTTTTCCAGCTTTTCGTCCGCGGCGATGCGCAGCGCTTCCGCTTCGGCATTGTCCGCGGCAAACAGCGCGTCCAGATGCTCGGCGGAGCCGATGTTATCCTCCGCATACTGCGCTTCCTGCTGCGCACGCACCTCGGCAAGGCGGGTTTCCAGCGCGGCGGCGGTTTCAAAGCCCTCGGCGCTGCGGCGCAGTCCCTCCCGGACAGAGTCCCGGTGGCTGCGGAAAATGCCGGCGACAAGCTTCCTGCCCACCAGAAACAGTACGGCGGCCAGGATGACAAAATTGATGATTGTATATAGTAATCTCATAGGCGGCTCACTTCTTCAGCAGAGCGTCTGCCAGCACGGCAGTCAGCTCCGGCAGAGCGGCGTCCAGACGCCGGACGGTTTCTGCTTCCTCCAGTTCAAGCGCGGCACGGGTCTCGGTCCAGTGGGCTTCCCGCACATCTTTCTGCGCGTCGGAGCGCTCCCTAACCTCCTGCCGGTGCTGCTGCAAAAGCGCCTCCTCTGCCTGCCGTGCGGCGGCATAGCGGGCGGAGCGCTCCGCAGGAAACTTTTCCTGTTGATCGGTCAGCGCTTTCTGTGCCGCCGCACCCGCTTCGATGCCGGCGCGGATCTTTTCGTCGCGGCGGTGCATCAGCGTCAGCAGCGGCTTGAAGAGAAAGCGGTTGAGAACAAACAGAAGCAGAAGGAAGTTCACCACCGTCCAGACGATGACGGATGGCTGTATCGTCATGGCGTGATCCTTCCTCAGCCGAGCTTGCCGACCAGCATAAAGGCGATCAGCAGGCCGTAGATCGCAAGCGCCTCGATCAGAGCGAGCGCGATGATGAGCGTGGAACGGATATCACCGGATTTTTCGGGCTGACGCGCCATTGCGTCCATGGCGGATTTGGAGGCCATGCCCTGTCCGATGGCGGCGCCGAGGGCGGGGATCGCGATGGCGAGGGCGGCTGCGATGGCGATGATAGTTGTAGACATGATGAGTTGCTCCTTTTCTGTATAAGATATGTGACTGTATGACTGCTTCGGCGCGGCGGGGGATCAGTGACCTTCGCCGGTCGCGCCTTCGATATAGATGGTGGTAAGGATGGAGAAAACGATGGCCTGCAGCGCACAGAACAGCAGCGACAGCGCCATCATGATGATGGGTGCGCCGATGGGCAGGATCTCGTAGAGCTGCTCCGTGACGGACTCCTCGCCGAAGATGTTGCCGAACAGACGCAGCGCCAGCGACACCGGACGGACAAATTCGTCCAGAATGAGAAACGGCAGCATCAGCGCCACAGGCTTGATGAAGTGCTTCGCGTAGCCGCGGAGACCGTTGGCGCGCACGCCGAAATAGTGGGTGGCGGCAAAGGTGCACAGACCGAGTCCCGCTGTGACCGACAGGGAGGAGGTCGGCGCCTTGAAGCCGGTGAGGATGCCCGCACCGGGGATGAGGCCGACATAGTTGCTGATGATGATGAAGATGAACAGCGTTCCGAGAAACGGGAAATATTTCTCCGTCCGCGCCGGGCCGAGGATACCGGAGAACAGTCCCTCCAGCTTTCCGAGCGCGACCTCCAGCATATTCTGGAGCGGGCCGGGCTCCTCCTTCAGATTTCTTGTGGCAAGGATGGACAGCACGGCGACCACGACGATGATGCCCCACATGGTGGTGACCTCCGCTGTGACGTCCAGCCCCAGGACTCGGAACAGAACTTCTGATCCTTCCATGGAACAACAGACACTTCCTTTCAGACGTGTATTTCCCGCCGCAGCGGGATGAAAAAGCAAAAAACCAGTCGGGAACACTGGTTTCGGGCGGTGCGTCCGCAAAGCCCTGACCGCTTCGGAGCGCAGACGGGAGACGGACGCGGAATATGCGGTTTTCAAAGCAGACTCCGCTTTGCAGCGGAGAAAAATGGTGCCGGTGACGGGAATCGAACCCGTACAGCGTGTTGGGCCGAGGGATTTTAAGTCCCTTGTGTCTACCTGTTCCACCACACCGGCATCTGCAGGGATGCTGGGGATTACATACCCGTTATTATAAATCTTTTTGCCGCCCGGTGTCAAGTGAACAGCAGGGGTGAAAACGCCGCCGGGGAAATATTTCACACGTTCTTTGTAAGATGGGTGTTTACATTCACGCGTTCTTTGAAGTATAATATACCTTATTAGTCTATGATTTTTATGACCTGGAGAAAACGACGATGGAATATACGATGTGCGTGCCCTGCCTGCTGGGTCTGGAAGGCCCGATCGCGAGCGAGCTGCGCCATATGAAGCTGAACAATGTTGCTGCGGAAAACGGCAGAGTTTACTTTACGGGCGACGCCGCCGCGGCTGCGAAGGCAAACATCAACCTGCGCGTCGGCGAGCGCGTGCTCATCGAGCTCGGAAAGTTTGACGCGATGACCTTCGACCAGCTCTTTGAGGGGACGAAGGCGCTGCCGTGGGAGATGCTGATCCCCAAAAACGGCGCGTTCCCCGTGAAAGGATACAGCCTGAACAGCAAGCTGTTTTCCGTTTCCGACTGCCAGAAGATCATCAAAAAGGCCATTGTGGAACGGCTGAAGCGCGTTTACGGGATCGAGTGGTTTCCGGAGGACGGGCCGGTGTATCAGGTACAGTTTTCCATTATGAAGGACTGCGCTTCCCTCTGCATCGACACCAGCGGCGACGGACTGCACAAGCGCGGCTACCGTCCGGCGCACAATGCCGCCCCGCTGAAGGAGACCATGGCTGCGGCGCTCGTGACACTGTCCGGCTACCGCGGCAGGGAGGATTTCTGCGATCCCTTCTGCGGCAGCGGCACCATCCCCATTGAGGCGGCGCTCATCGCCAAAAA
>JAZQNZ010000279.1:0-3492 GCA_045627665.1 Oscillospiraceae bacterium | reverse complement strand
TCATTGTGCGCGCGCTTTGCGACCGCCTCGGAGATCGCCGGGACGACGGAGATGGTCATCGGCGTGATGAAAGCCGCCGGGAGGTTAAACAGCGTCTGCATGGCGCTGTAAGAGCCGTAGAGCGTATCGGCAAGCTCCGGGCCGATGCCCTCGACATTTGGAAGCTGGATCTGGATCAGCTTCGCGTCGATCAGGGAGATCAGGCTCATGACGCTGGCGCCCAGCGTGATGATCACACCGATCTTGACAAAGATGCCGAGCGTATGTCCAACGCCGTCCGGTACATCGTCCGAGGCGGCGCACTCCGCCGCGCTCCTGGCGCGGTAGCGGCGCAGATAACTTGCCAGCATGTAAACGAGCGCTGCGAGCGACCCGACGGTCACGCCGAAGATCGCGCCCGCGGAGGACACCGGCAGACTCTTGCCCGCGCGCGTCATCCAGATGGCGAGCGCCAGTCCTACAATGACCTTCACCAGCACCTCGATGACCTGCCCGACCGTGGTGGGCGTCATGTTGCCGTGGCCCTGAATGTACCCGCGGAACGCGCTGGTGAGACACACGAGCAGCACGGCGGGCGACAGGGCGTAAACGCAGCGGCTGACCTCCGCCTTGGAGACGAAGAGGATGGCCATTTCCGTCGGAAACAGGAACATCAGCAAAGAAAGCACCAGGCCGATCACGGCAAGCGTCGCCGACGCAACGCGGAAGGTGCGGCGCACCTGATGCGGGCGGTGCAGCGTGTCCGCCTCTGCGATCATGCGGCTCAGCGCAACCGGCAGACCGGCGGTGGAAATGGTCAGGAGTACATTATAAATAGTGTACGCAAGATTGAAATAACCGTACCCCGTGTCACCGAGGATATTGTTCAGCGGGATCTTGTAGATCGCGCCGAGGATCTTCATAATCACAACGCCTGCGGTGAGGATCACCGCGCCGTGTAAAAAATTCTGTTTTTTTGCTTCAGCCATAGGATCGGGCCTCCATAGAGGGATTTGTGCCTGCACGGTTCAGTATATGCGAAAAGATTTTACACTAAACCCACGCACAAATCAAGTGCAAGCCTCCCGCCTTCCCCGCGCAGGACAAAATCAGCCCTCTCCGCACTGCTTTTCGCCCCTCCTCGTCCGCTTCTCCCGCAAATCGCACGCCGCCGCGCCCGCCGGACGCTCCGGCACAATATGTACCCCCCGGCTTCCGCGACGGACGTCTGCGCACCGCAGCCGTCCGTCGCATATTTCCCGTTTCCGTTACGCCGCCGCATCCAGCATATCGCGGATGCTGATGCCGTAGCCGCGCGTCGCGTCGCTGAGCAGAACGTGCGTCACCGCGCCGATCAGCTTCCCGTCCTGCAATATGGGACTGCCGCTCATCCCCTGCACGATGCCGCCCGTGCGCGTCAGCAGCCGTTCGTCCGTCACCTTCAGCAGCAGAAACCGATGATCCTCCGGCTGACGGTAGATCCGGCTGATCTCAACGCCGTATTCCTCCGGCTCGCCGCCGTCCACCGTGGTCAGGATGGTCGCCTGGCCGAGCTTCACCTCGTCCTCCTCCGCCACGGGCACGCACTCGCCGCAGCCGTCAAAGCCCGCCGTGCCGAAGATCCCGCAGACGGTATTCCGGTCCAGCGTCCCCAGCACACGCCCGCCGTCGGACTGTCCGCACAGCTCTCCGGGCGCGCCGGGCGCACCGCGGACAACGTCCACAACGCTGGTGTCCGTGATCTCGCCGCCGTCAAACTGCAGCAGCGCCCCGCTCTCCGTATCGCTGACGCCGTGACCCAGTGCGCCGTAGCTGCCGCTTTCCGGGTCATAATACGTCACCGTGCCGATGCCGCTGACGCCGTCACGCAGCCAGAGTCCGAGCTGAACGCTGCCCTCGCTGCTCCGCGCCCGGTTGACGCGAAACAGCAGCTCCTGCCCGCCGCGCTTTGCCGTGAGACACGCCTCGTTCCCGTCCAGCGCCGCCAGCGCCGAGAGGAATTCCGCCGCCGTGTCCGTTTTCCGGTCGCCGACCGCAACGATAACGTCGCCGCTTTTCAAGCCGGCGTCCGCCGCGGGCGAGACCGTCCCGTCCGCCGTTTCCACCTCGGAAAATCCGACGACGGTCACGCCCTCCGTCTCCATCCGGATGCCGACGGCGCGTCCGACCGGTACCAGCGCCTCGCCCGCCGCCTGCGCGCTTATCGCGCAGCACAGCGCCAGCGTGAGCGTCATGCCGAGCCGCGCCGCCGATTTTTTCATTCCTTTCATCATAAAATCTCCCCTGCCGTTCAAATTTGCTCTGTTTGATCTCACGGCATCAGTATGTCACCGCCCCGGAAAAAAACTCAAAGCAAATGTTTTCAGCGATGAGAAGTTTTTGTCGTTTCGCCGCGCGCATATATTGAACTGTAAAGCAAAGCATAAGTGAGGCGATTTTTTTGAAAATTCTGTATCCCGGCTCGGTCGGCCCGCAGGTACAGCTTCTGCAGCTTGCGCTGCGGCGCGCCGGCTTCTCTCCGGGCGAAACGGACGGCCGCTTCGGCAGCCGGACGCTGCGGGCGCTGCGCGATTTCCAGACCGAAGCCGGACTCGTGCCGGACGGCATTGCGGGCCGCGCGACCCACGCCGCCCTGCGCCCGTGGTACACCGGCTACGTTGTCCACCGCATCCGCCCCGGCGACACCTTTTACCGTCTTGCGCAGCGCTACGGCACCACGCTCGCCGCGGTTGCCGCCGCAAATCCCGGACTTGATCCGCTCCGCCTGCAGCCGGGTGAAAGTCTGACCGTCCCGCTGCCGTTCGACGTTGTTCCCACAACGATCGACTGGTGCAGCGAGCTGACTGCCTTCTGCTGCGACGGCATCACCGCGCGCTATCCGTCCGTCACGCTGATCGAGCTCGGCCGCAGCGTCATGGACACGCCGCTGTGGTGCCTGACGCTCGGCAGCGGTGAGCGGCGCTGCCTCTACAACGCCGCCCACCACGCGAACGAATGGATCACCGTGCCGCTCCTGCTGAAATTCACGGAATCGCTTGCGCGCTCGCAGGCATTTGACGGTGTCATCGGCGGAGCACGCGCACGGGAACTGCTCGCGCGCGCGTCCCTTGCAGTCGTCCCCGCCGTCAATCCCGACGGCATCGACCTCGTCACCGGCGACCTGACCGACGGAAATTTTTACCGCACGGCAAGGCGCATCGCGGCGGACTATCCCGCCATACCGTTCCCGTCGGGCTGGAAGGCAAACATCGTCGGCACCGACCCGAATCTGCAGTACCCCGCCCGCTGGGAGCAGGCGCGCGAGATCAAGTTTTCGCAGGGCTACGTCTCTCCCGCGCCGCGCGACTATGTCGGCCCCGCGCCGCTGAGCGCGCCGGAGAGCCGTGCAATGTATGACTACACCTTATCCTATTCTCCCTCGATCACGCTTTCCTATCACACGCAGGGCAACGTGATTTACTGGAAATACCTCGACTTCAACCCGCCCGGCGCCCGTGCGCTGGCGCAGCGCTT
>JAZQNZ010000278.1:0-4190 GCA_045627665.1 Oscillospiraceae bacterium | reverse complement strand
ACACCGGCGTATGTTTATATGTTCATTGATTCTCTGGCGGACGGCGCCGTCCGCTGCGGGCTGAACCGCAAGGACGCGCTTGCCTGGGCAACGCAGTCCGTCATCGGCTCGGCGGAGCTTCTGCTTCAGGTCGGCGGTCATTGCGGCGCGCTGAAGGAGGCCGTCTGGTCCCCCGGCGGAAGCACCATTGAGGGCGTTGCCGCGCTGGAGGCAGGCGCATTCCGAAGCTCCGTGATCAACGCCGTCACAGATGCTTTTCGCAAAACGCAGCTTCTCGGAAAGTAAGGCACGCCGCACATGAGAAAGAAATCCCGTCTCATCCAATACAACGCACCGACAACGCTGAATTTTGCGCTTCTGAGCTTTGCCGTGCTCGTCATCGGCATTGCGACCCGCGGCGCCTCCACGATGAAATTCTTCTGCGTGTTCCGCTCCCCGCTGACCGACCTGCTGACCTATCCCCGCTTCTTCACCCACGTCCTCGGCCACAGCAATTTTGCCCACTATTCCGGCAATATCACGCTGATGCTCGTCCTCGGGCCGACGCTGGAGGAGCGTTACGGCAGCCGCACCCTGTTTTACACCATCCTTGTCACCGCCTTCATCTCCGGGCTTTTGCAGTGGCTTCTGTTTCCCAACTCAGCGCTGCTCGGCGCCAGCGGCATCGTCTTTATGATGATCCTGATGGCCTCGCTCGGCGGTATGCGCAGCGGCGGCATCCCGCTGACGCTGATCCTCGTTTTCATCATCTACGTCGGCGGCGAGATCTACGACGGTCTCACCAGCGCGGATAATGTTTCGCAGCTTGCCCACATCATCGGCGGGATCTGCGGCGCGGTGATGGGCGTCGGTCTGCCCAAGCGCGGCGCAAGGTCAGGCGCCTCTCGCCGCAGCACATCGTGACCGTTCCGTCTGAACCGACAAAACGCCCGTCCCCCGGTTTGGGGGACGGTCGTTTTGTCATGCTTGTCATGCGCCGCCCGCCCCCGCGGGCTTCGCATTTCTGCGCTCTGCGCTTTACTCTTTCTTTTCTGCCGCGTCGGGCGCTGCGGGCTTCACCGGCTCCGCAGGCTTCGCTGCGGGCGTCTGTGCTGCGCCGGGCAGAGGCTTCGCGGGCGCGGCGGCAGGCTTCGCCGCCTTTGCAGGCGTGGGCTTCTTCGGCTGCGCCGCGGCCTTTGCCTTGCAGCGGCGGACGATCTTCTTCACGATGATCACAACGACCACAACAATGATGATGAACACCAGCCAGCCGATCCAGCCTCTTGCCACGCTGAGCAGGAAATTCTCAAATCCGCGGGCAAAGCGGGTGCTGCCGGACTTGAATGCTGCGGCCAGCTTCGCGCCAAAGCCGATGACAGGCTCCTCCACTTCGGTCAGTTTGTAGACCTCCGACAGCGTGAGATGCACGGTCGCATAGCCGACAAGGGAGTCATACTTCCGCAGCGTGCCGGTCAGATTTTCGATGGCAAGCTCGGTCTCGCTGATGGCGGATTCCAGCGTGATGATGTCCTCCATGTCCTCCGCCTGCTTCAGCAGATCCTGCAGGCGCGCCAGCTTGGTCTTCTGCGTGGTCAGACGGGCTTCCGTATCGTAGTAATACTCGCTGACATCCTCCGCGCTGCGGCTGATATTGTTCATCTGGCAAAGCTCGCCCGCGCCGGTGCAGAAGGCCTCAAAATTCTGCGCGGGAACGCGGACGGTATAGCTGCCGTAGCGGTAGGTACCGTAGTTGTTCAGCTCGCTGCGCTCAAAATAGCCGCCGAGCTGCGCGACCAGCGTGTTCAGGCCGTTCAGAGCAGTGTCAAACTCAGTGCTTTCCAGCTCGATGTAGGCAGTGTAGATCAGCTTGACGTTTGCGGGCAGGCTGCTGCCGGTCTCCTCGGGCATCGGAACGGGCTCCTCCGCCTTGTTTTTTGCTTCGCTCCAGCCGTAGGCCGACTCGGTTTCGCCATACATCGCCATTGGCGCCTCCGCCATCGCCGCCGGCGCCATGGCAGGCTCCATCGGTGCGGTGTCGGCGCTCGACGTCTGATAATATGCGCCTTTGTCGTACGGCGCGCTCTTCGTACCGCAGCCGCACAGCAGCGCCGCGAGCATGACAAGAATCAGAATGAGAGAAATTTTCTTTTTCACTGTTTTGTCCCTCCGAAAAATCAGTTTTGCGTTGTCGCTATGTCCTTTGAGACGATTTTACCGTAAATATGTTCCTCTGTAAAGCGAAAAAACTTTTCACCCGCCGCAGGGGACGAAAAAATGTTTTTGATTGCCGCTTCCATTTTCCGTCAGCCGTGCTAAAATAGAAGCAGAATTCGGCAAATATCGGATTTTCCCGATCCTGCATATTGAGATCGTCAGGGAGGCTGACCGTCATGGAACAAAGCGTCTGCAATGCTTATCTCGATATTCTCCGTGAAGAGCTCGTCCCTGCCATGGGCTGCACCGAGCCGATCGCGGTCGCCTACGCGGGCGCACTGGCCCGCAGGACGCTCGGCGTTCTGCCGCAGCGCGTTGAGCTGAATGTCAGCAACAATATCATCAAAAACGTCAAGAGCGTCATCGTCCCGCACACCGCCGGAAAGAAGGGACTGCGCGCCGCCGTGGCTGTCGGCATCGTCTGCGGCGACGCTGACCGCGAGCTGGAGGTCGTCTCCGGCGTGACGGACGCGGATCTGCAGCGCATGGAGGGCTTCCTCGCCTCGGCGGAGATCATCCTCGGCGAATCGAATGCAAGCTGCCCGTTTGACATTCAGCTCCGCGTCTCCGCGGGCGCGGACAGCGCGTTCGTCCGCATCATCGGTCACCACACGAATGTGGTCATTCTGGAGAAAAACGGCAAGGCGCTCATCCGCAGACCGTTCAGGGACGAGATCGTCCAGATCCCCGAAAACCGTGCGCTTCTGAGCGTGGAGCGCATCGTCGAATTTGCGGAAACCGTCTGCATCGACGATGTCCGCGCGCTTCTGCAGCGTCAGATCGACTGCAACATGGCCATCGCGGAAACCGGTCTGCGGGAGCCTTACGGCGCAAACATCGGCAAGGTGCTCCTCCGCGCCTACGGCGACGGTGTCAAAAACCGTGCCAAGGCGTGGGCTGCCGCCGGGTCGGACGCCCGCATGAACGGCTGCGAAAAGCCCGTCGTCATCAACTCCGGCAGCGGAAATCAGGGCATGACCGCCTCCATCCCGGTCGTGGTCTACGCGCGCGACCTCGGCGCTGAGGAGGACAGGCTTTTCCGTGCGCTCGTGGTGTCCAATCTCATCACCATCCACCTCAAAACCGGCATCGGCAGTCTCTCCGCCTACTGCGGCGCGACCAGCGCGGGCGCGGGCGCAGGCGCTGGCATCTGCTGGCTCTGCGGCGGCACCGCCGAGGACGTTGCCGTCACCGTCTCCAATGCCATCGCCATCAACTCCGGCATGGTCTGCGACGGGGCAAAGGCAAGCTGCGCAGCCAAGATCGCCTCTGCGGTGGAAGCCGGTCTGCTCGGCTGGCAGATGGCAGTCAACGGCAGCCGCTTCGCCTGCGGCGACGGTATCGTTGCCGACAATGTTGAAAACACCATCCGTGTCGTCAGCACCGTCGCACGCGAGGGTATGCGCGACACGGACGACAAGATCATCCGTCTCATGATGCAGTACGGCAGCTAAGCGTTTCCTGTATCAGGAACCCATATCAGTCAAATGAAAGCCGGAGGCGGGAGAGATTCCCGCCTCCGATTTTCCGTATCTTCTTTTCCCGATCACCCGGGCGGCAGCGCAGACCGCCCCCGTCCGCCCGGTTTGTCCGGCTGTTTTCGGCTCATACAAAATGCTGCAGCGTTTCCTGGAGCTTTTCGATGTTGATCGGTTTCGCGATATGGGCGTCCATGCCTGCGGCCAGCGCCGCGCGGCGATCCTCTTCAAAGGCGTTCGCCGTCATGGCGATAATGGGGATCTGCGCCAGCGCCGGATCTTCCAGCGAACGGATCGCCTTTGTCGCGGCATAGCCGTCCATGACCGGCATCTGCACGTCCATCAGCACGATGTCATATGTGCCCGGCTCGCTGCCGCTGATCTTTTCCACAGCGATGGCGCCGTTTTCCGCAGCGTCAACGGTGAAGCTGCTGTCGGTAAGGATCTCCACCGCGATCTCACGGTTCAGTTCATTGTCCTCAACCAGCAGGATGTGCTTGCCGTTGAAGCGGCAGCTCG
>JAZQNZ010000277.1:0-3482 GCA_045627665.1 Oscillospiraceae bacterium | reverse complement strand
CGCTTTTCGGGCATCAAGCTCACAAAAGTTGAGCCGAAGGTGCTGGACATCCTGCGCCTGTCCGCCTATCAGCTTCTTTTTATGGACAGGATCCCGGCGTCCGCCGCCGTGAACGAGGCGGTGACGCTCAGTAAATCGCTCGGCTACGCCCGCGCTGCCGGCTATGTCAATGCCGTCCTGCGCAGGATCGCTGCCTGCGGCGATGCGTTTGATATTTCGGAGGGGACGGCTGCGCAGCGGCTTTCTCTGCGCTGGAGCCACCCCATCGAGCTGACGGAGTATTTCATTGCGCGCCTCGGCGAAACGGAGGCGGAGGCGCTTTTCCGCTGCCACAATGAGATCGTCCCGGTAACGGTGCAGGTCAACACCCTGAAATCCGGTGCCGACGGGCTGCTCGCCCGCCTTGCGGCGGAGGGGGCGCGGGCGGAAAAGCACCCCTTTGTCCCGAATTGCCTGCTTCTGCAGCCTGCGGGCAGCGTTGCCGCGCTGCCGAGCTTTTCGGACGGACTTTTTTATGTGCAGGACGCCGCAGCGAAGCTGGCGGTGTTAGCCGCCGCGCCGAAACCGGGCGACCGCGTGCTGGACTGCTGCGCCGCGCCGGGCGGGAAGAGCTTCGCTGCCGCGATCCTGACGGAAAACGGCGAGGTTTTGTCCTGCGACCTGCATGAAAACAAACTCCGCCGCATCCGTGAGGGCGCCGCCCGCCTCGGATTGACGGGGATCACCGCACGGACAGCGGACGCGCGGGACTTTGATCCCGCATCGGAGGAAAAGTATGACTGCGTGATCGCGGATGTGCCGTGCAGCGGACTCGGCGTAATCCGCAAAAAGCCGGACATCCGGTATAAGCAAATGTCGGAGTTCGCCGCGCTGCCGGAGATCCAGAGCGCGATCCTTGAAAACGTCAGCAGATCCGTCGCCCCCGGCGGCGTGCTGCTGTATTCCACCTGCACGCTGCGCACGGAGGAAAACGAAGCGGTCATTGCGCGCTTTCTCGCCGCACATCCGGAGTTTTCCGCCGAGGACTTCGCGCCCTGCGCGGACGGCCCGCGCAGCGAACACGGTATGCTGACGCTCTGGCCGCACAGACACGGCACGGACGGATTTTTTATGGCAAAGATGAGGAAACACAGGTGATCGAACTCAAATCCATGTTTCCCGAAGAGCTGGAGGCGTTTCTCGTCTCCATCGGGGAGCCGAAATTTCGGGCAAAACAGATTTTTTCCTGGATGACGAAGGGCGTCTGCAGCTTTGACGCTATGAGCAATCTTCCGCAGCCCCTGCGCGACAAGCTGACTGCACAGGCAACGGTGAACAGCCTCACGCTCCTGAAAAAGCAGGTGAGTAGCAGCGACGGGACTGCCAAGTATCTCTGGGAGCTGCGGGACGGCAATGCGGTCGAAACGGTCGTCATGCGCTATGAGCACGGCCTGACCGTGTGCATCTCCTCGCAGGTGGGATGCCGGCAGGGCTGCGCCTTCTGCGCATCCACCATCGGCGGTCTTGTCCGAAACCTCACGGCGGCGGAGATGCTGGACGAGGTGCTGTTTTCCCAGCTCGATCAGGGCGAAAAGATCTCAAATATCGTCATCATGGGCATCGGCGAACCGCTGGACAATTACGACGAAGTCCTGCGCTTTCTGCGCCTTGTCAATCTGACGGAGGGGCTGAATATCGGTATGCGCCATATTTCGCTCTCCACCTGCGGCCTGACCGAGCGCATTGACACACTCGCACGCGAAAATCTTCAGATCACGCTGGCGCTGTCGCTCCACGCGCCGGATGATGAAACGCGCTCACGCCTGATGCCGGCGAACCGCGGCCGCGGGATTGCGGAGGTCATCCGCGCCTGCGAAAGCTATTTTGCCGCGACGGGGCGGCGGATCACCTTTGAGTATGCCATGATCGACGGCGTAAACGATTCCCCTGCGCAGGCGGAAAAGCTTGCGGAGCTTGCGCGGCGGGTGAAAGCGCATATCAATCTGATTCCTCTGAATCATGTGGAAGAAAGGGAATTTGCCCCGTCTGCGCCGGAGCGTATGCGGGCATTCTGCAGGATATTAACGGACCGGGGCGCCAACTTTACCATCCGCCGTTCCCTCGGCGGAGATGTGGACGCCTCCTGCGGTCAGCTTCGCAGAAAGCGCGAGCTGAACAGAATGAGTGAGTGAGTGAGTGCGGTATGAATTGTTACGGAATTACCCACCGCGGTGCGGTCAGACAGGAAAATCAGGATGTATTCCGCGTCTTTGCCCCCGAGGGCAGAGACCTGCTGACTGCCGTCCTTTGCGACGGCATGGGCGGTGCGCTGGCCGGCAGTACGGCGAGCACGATCGCCGCGGATAACTTTATGACCCATGCGGCAAACTCTCTTGACGAGAGCAGCACGCAGACGGATATACACATGATCCTGACCGAAGCGGTCAACTATGCCAACATCAAGGTCTACGACCGCGCCTTTGCGGACTTTTCCTGCATGGGCATGGGTTCCACGCTGGTCGGCCTGATGGTAAACGGGAAAAAAGCCTGCGTTGTCAACGTCGGAGACAGCCGCGCATACTATCTCGGCAAACGCACCGTGGAGCAGATCACGCGCGACCACTCTCTGGTGGAGGACATGGTCAGCCGCGGCAAGCTTACCCGTGCCGAGGCGCAGAACCACCCGAAAAAGAATATCATCACAAGAGCTGTGGGCGTGGAGGCGTCTGTGACCTCCGACCTGTTCGACGTCCGCTTCGCGCAGGGGACCCGCATTCTTCTCTGCTCCGACGGTCTGAGCAATCTGGTGTCCGGCGAGGAGATGCTCATCATGTCCAATAATCACGCGGATGTGCGGGGCTTCTGCGAAGCTCTGCTGGAGCTTGCGCTGAAGCGCGGCGCACCCGACAATGTGACAGTCTTCCTCGCGGAGCGCTGAAAAAGGAGGCGCAATATGGAACAGCAAAGTATGAACAAATATCTGGGACAGATGCTGGACGGACGCTACGAGATCCTTGAGACCATCGGCGTCGGCGGCATGGCGGTGGTTTTCAAAGCGCGCTGCCATCTCCTGAATCGATATGTGGCGATCAAGATCCTGCGTGACGATATGGCGGCGGACGAGGAATTCCGCATCCATTTTCAGAAGGAAGCGCAGGCTGTCGCCATGCTTTCCCATACGAATATCGTCTCCGTTTACGATGTCAGCAGAACGCCGGAGATCGACTATATCGTCATGGAGCTGATCGAGGGCGTCACTCTCAAGCAGTATATGAAATCCCGCGGAATGCTCAAGCTGAAGGAGAGCGTGCATTTTTCCACGCAGATCGCGCGTGCGCTTTCCCACGCACACGGCAAGGGCGTCGTCCACCGCGACATCAAGCCGCAGAATATCATGATCTGCATGGACGGCAGCATCAAGGTCGCAGACTTCGGCATCGCCTATCTGGAATCGGCGCAGAATGTCGAACACGGCACGGCTGTCGGCAGCGTCCACTATATCT
>JAZQNZ010000276.1:0-5654 GCA_045627665.1 Oscillospiraceae bacterium | reverse complement strand
TCCGAGCTGACTGCTGCCGCGTTCGCCACGGTGTTCGGCGACAAGATCGGCGCGCTCATCATTGCCGTCGGTATTGCCCTGTTCGCTCTGTCCACCATCCTGAGCTGGTCTCTCTACGGTACCCGCTGCTTTGAGTATCTGCTCGGCACCAAGGCAAGCTTCATCTACAAGATCGTTTTCATCATCGTCATCGTCATCGGCGCAACGCTGAGCCTGAACGACGTGTGGAACATCGCCGATGCGCTGAACGCATTCATGGCGATCCCCAACCTGATCGCGCTGCTCGGTCTGTCTCCCGTCGTGATCAAGCTGACGAAGGAATACTTCTCCGACCTGAAGGCCGGCAAGCTTGCAGACTGATCCAATTGCCAGAAATCCGAATCCAAATCGCCGGCATCGACAAATGCCGGCGATTTTTTCTGTTGTGCGGAACCGAAAAGTCTGATAGAATAAGTTCACGCAATTTCATACTATTATCTGATTAAAAATAGATATTTTTAATCAGATCTTTTGAAGCATTCAAGAGCCGCGCAAAGCGCGGTTCGTGCTTCAAAAGGCGTCTCATACGAAAACTACGACGCTGCGGCGGCTATTAAAACAAGCCACTTTGTGTCTTGTTTTAATCAGTTTTCAGTATCAGAAAGGGAACCCCGAAACCATGGAAGAACTCAAAACCGTTTTTGCGAGCAACCTGATCGAACTGCGTAACGGCGCCGGTATGACGCAGGCGGAGCTTGCGGAAAAACTTCATTATTCGGACAAGGCTGTTTCCAAATGGGAGCGCGCGGAATCTCTGCCGGATGTTTTTGTCCTGAAGCGGATCGCCGCGATTTTCGGCGTAACGGTGGATGCGCTTCTGGCGGAGCAGGACACGTGGGAGCCGAAGGCAACGCTGCGGACGGAGCACGAAACCTACAGTCGGCTCTTTATCGTACTGTGTGCCATCGCCTCCGTCTGGACGCTCTGCGTGGTGGAATTCGTCATCGTCTGGATCGCGATGGATACGATCCAGTGGATCGTCTTTATTGCTGCTGTTCCGCTGTCGCTGATCGTGCTTCTGATTTTTAATTCCTGCTGGTATCACGGGCGGCATAATATGTATATCGTCGGCGCACTGGTACTCAGTCTGATTACGCTGATTTATCTGCTTTTGCTGAAATATAATTTCTGGCAGATGTTTCTCGTGCTGCTCCCGGCGGAGCTGATGGTGTATCTGGCATTTCATATCTGGAAGCCGCATCATCCGACAGAAACTGCCGACTCTACTGTGGGTAGAGAGGTAAATGGCGCCCGTAGAGTCCGCAAAACACACCGGAGAGAAGAAAAAACGGACGGTAGCTTGTAAAAACAGACGCATACGGATAGACTTGTCACAGCAAACCTGAACGAAAGGGGAACACTGCTGTGGCAAGTTTTATTCTGAGCGCCAGCTCCACTGCCGATCTTGACAAGGCGCATTTTGAGGCGCGCGGCATCAAGTATGTCTGTTTTCATTTCCGCCTGAACGGGACGGAGTATACCGACGACCTCGGTCAGACGATCCCGTTTGATCAATTTTACCGTGCGATGAGCGAGGGCGCAGAAACGGAGACCTCGCAGGTGAACATACAGGAATACTTGGAATACTTTGAGACATTCCTGCAGGACGGGCAGGACATTCTGCATGTCGAACTGTCCTCCGGTATTTCCGGCAGCGCGAACTCTGCGGCAAATGCCGCACGGATCGCACGCGAGCGATATCCCGAGCGGAAAATTTATATTGTGGATTCCCTCGGCGCTTCCTCCGGCTTCGGCCTGCTGATGGATCAGCTTGCCGATCTGCGCGACGGGGGCATGGAGATCGATGCTCTGCGTGACTGGGCAGAGGCAAACAAGCTGCGCCTCAACCACTGGTTTTTCTCGACTGACCTGAGCTACTATGTCAGGGGCGGACGGATCTCCAAGGCGGCAGGCGTGTTCGGCGGTATGCTCGGGATCTGTCCGCTGCAGGATATGGACGGCGAGGGGCGTCTCATTCCGCGCTACAAGATCCGCGGGAAGCGCAAGGTGATTCAGGAAATCGTGAAGATGATGGAACTCCATGCCGATCACGGCCGTGATTACAGCGGGAAATGCTACATCTGCCATTCTGCCTGCATCGAGGATGCCCGTGCTGTTGCCGAGCTGATCGAAAGCCGCTTTCCGAAGCTGCGCGGAAGGGTCGAGATCAACAATGTCGGCACGACGATCGGCAGTCACACCGGCCCCGGCACCGTTGCGGTGTTTTTCTGGGGAAAGACGCGGGAGAAAAATTGATATAATCAGGAAAAAGATCATCCATGGCAAAACGCCTGCGTGCTTTGCCATGGATGATCTTTATAAAATCGTTTCAAATTGTCCAAAGTCAACCGATATGCACCACGCGGCGGATGCCGCAGGGTGAGATCCGGATTACCTTCTTCTGTCTTTCCCGGTATGTAAATAATAGGCTGCTTTATTCTGATACATTCTCTCGTCTGACAGCCTTGCCAAATCTTCAAACGTTCCGTTTTCCAGATCATTCACAGACGAATATCCTACCGAAATGGAAAGCAGTCCCGGTTCAATCGTTTTGCAGTTTGCGGTTTCCTCCTCCAGAACATCTAATGCCTTTTTCAGATCCGCTTCTGAGATATGAAGCATTGCGGCAAACTCGTCTCCGCCGATCCGAAAAAGCTTTCCGTATTCTCCGAAAGCTTTTTGTATACATTGCGCGGCCGATATGATGAGCGCATCGCCGGCGGAATGACCAAAGGTGTCGTTTGCCTTTTTGAGCCCGTTTACATCCAGCGCAACATAGAATATATCTTGCTCAAGCGTCTTGCTTTCATACGATTTTGCAAGCTCTGTGTATGCGTGCCGGTTGTAGAGATTTGTCAGCATATCCGTGAACAGCATTTGCTGATTCTGGTGCTCTGCTTCAATTTTTTGTATCTTCATCGTCACAACCGACGTACTTGTCACAATGGAAATGACGGAATAAGCAAGCAGATTTATAGTATTGCTGGATAGCAGCTCCGGCGCCTGCACTCCCCGCATAACAAAGTAATATACCAGATCGGAAGACAATACGATTGCGATCAGGCAAATCGGCCGGATAATCACCAACAGCGGGATTGCAAACAGGAGTACCATATAAGATACCGAGCTATCCAGATAATTGTTTTTTGCCATTATGATTCCGACTGAAAAAAATAAGTAAATAAATACGTATTGCGATATTGACAAAACAATGGGTGCTTTCCCGGAAACGAACTGATTCAGAACGGATAATGCCAGAGCCATCAAAAAAGCAAAAAGATAAATTGAAGTATTATTCACAACAACAGCCTTTTTGCTGAAATGAGCAGCAAAAAACAGAAATCCCGTCATGATCGCAGACAGAAAGGAAAAAATTACGATGCTTTTCCTGTTGGTGATCCGAATATCCTCACAAATAATTGAATACTGTTCTTTGCTGGTTCCGCCATACAAAAGAAGGCTGAGGATTCTATTTATGAAATTCTTAAACATCAAATCTTCCTCGAAAAGCTTGAATCAGTACGAAAACAAACAAAGTTATTATGACATATCTTATAATGGAAATCAAGGAGTAATAATCGCAAAAACGAAGCAAGCGGTGGAAACAAATTCGCCGGCTGCTTCGTTTTTACGATGAAAAGTATTTTTTCTCTGAGAGAATACCTACCGATGACGGAACCGTTTCCTGCCCGCTTCAGGGCGTGGTTATGCGTCCAGATCCATGTGAATCGACATGAGCCCCGAACGCATGACCAGATGGCGCAGCCACGGCACATACATGAAAAGACGCTTTATGCATTTGACACGCAGCTTCAGCTTCAGCGGAAAGGCTGCGCGCCGGTAATCCCGCTGCGCAGCGGGGAGGTCGCCCTTCATAAGCGCGTGGGCAAGATATTTTCCGCTCAAAACCGCACTGCTGATTCCCTCAAACGAGCTGGGACTGATCAGGCCCGCCGCCTCGCCGACAAGGAACACGCCGTCGCGTCCCGTGATAAAATCGCGGAATCGGCAGGGACGGTAAACCTTGCAGGCCTCCGTGCGCAGCGGCTCGGAAAAGCGGATGCCGTATTTCCCGGCAACCCGCGATTTCTGCAGCTCAAACATCGCGCGGCACCGCTCCGGGGCAAAGGAGCCGCCGTAAATAAAGCAGCCGTCCTTGTGGATGGACCAGGAGCAGCTCTCGCTGGTGACGGGGTCGAAGATGCAGGAATAAAACGGGCTGACGCGCTCGTCTGCGCGAAACCATTGCTGGATCGAGACGTAATAGCGTATATCGGAACGGAAAAAGCTGCGGCGTACGATGGAGTTCGCCCCGTCCGCGCCGACAACGCAGCGGGAGCGGACAAGGGATTCCGCACCGTCCGGGCTGCGAAGGCGCACGGAAAAGGAGCCGTCGCTGTCCCGCCGGACGGAAGTGCAGCGCGACAAGATTATGTCAACCGAATCGGGGACGAGCGAGCGCAGCCAGTCGTCAAATTTGCCGCGGTCGACATTCATGTAAAAGCGCGAATAGTAGCGGACAAGATCCTGCGCAACGTCGATGGTTTTGACGGAGAAGATCTGGGGGTCGACCAGCACGGACTTCGGCAGCGTCAGGTCGAAGGCGGCAAGCGCCTTCTGTGCGTCCGGCGCGAGAAGCCCGCCGCAGGTTTTGGCCCTGCCGGGCGTCTGACCGTTGACAAGCAGAACGCGCTTCCCGCTGCTGCCGAGCAGACGGGCGAGCGTGCTGCCGGCGGGGCCGGCACCGACGATCAGAACGTCGTAAATCAGAGAAGTATCCGGTGCCATGATCGATCAGAGATTGCCTGTCGCGTACATAAGCGCGGTCAGGGCGGTCAGGGGGGCGGTTTCGCAGCGGAGAATGCGCGGCCCCATCGCGCAGATGCGGAAGCCGATTTTGCGGGCAAGGTCGGCCTCAAACGGCTCAAAGCCACCCTCCGGCCCGGTGAGGATGGCGGCGGTGGCGATGCTGCCCGCCTGCTCAATGGCGTCGCGCAGTTCCACGCGCTCGCCTGTTTCATACATGAAAAGCGGCAGATCGGTCTTGATGGCAATATCGAGCGCCTCGGCAAAGCTGCCGACAGCGGAAACGGCGGGGATGATGCCGCGGCCGGACTGCTTTGCAGCCTCCTCCGCGATGCGCTGCCAGCGCTGCACCTTCTTTTCCAGCCCCTTTGCGTCCGGCTTGGCGACGCAGCGGTGAGACACGAAAAATACGATCTCGCCGGCGCCGGACTCCGTGCATTTCTGAACGATATAGTCGCTCCGCTCGCCCTGCTTGGGAAGCCCGGCAAGGATCGTGCAGCGGACGGTCGGCTCGGCGGGGCAGGGGACGGACTCCACAACCTCGGCAACCACCTCGTCGGGGGCGATTTTCCGGATCGTGCAGTGATGATCGGTCTTTTCACCGTCGCAGATGATGATCCGATCCCCGATCTTGAGGCGCAGAACCTTTGCGTGTTCTGCGTCCGCGCCGGTGATGAGCACGGTTCCGCCTGCAATGTTGCTGCCTGCAATAAAAAATCTGGGCATAGGATGATCCCTCTTAAAAATGTATATTTTTAATCAGATAGCAGTATTATGCCATAGTTCCGGCCATATTGCAAGATGCACGC
>JAZQNZ010000275.1:0-4836 GCA_045627665.1 Oscillospiraceae bacterium | reverse complement strand
TATTGCCGTCGGCGTCAACGCCGGCGCGGTGACGGCGGCGGTGCTCTCCGGTGAAACGACGCGCGGCGAGATCGAAACCTCCGACATAAAGCCGGACTACGTTTTCTCCGGCGTCGCGGAAATTGCGCGGCTGCTGCGCGGGGAATAAGACGCATCACACGGCCGTCCGCCGCGCGGGCGGCCGATTTTTACGTTCTCACGTATCACGACTATTCACATCACATTTTTCGGGAGGCAAACGCCATGCAATACGCATATCCGGACTACTACCCGCAGTTTCACTGCATTGCGGGCACCTGCCGCCATAGCTGCTGCATCGGCTGGGAGATCGACATCGACGACGATTCGCTCTTGCGCTGGCAGACGCTGCCCGGTGCGGAGGCAGCGCGCATCCGCGCCTGTATTTCTTCGGAGGACACGCCGCACTTCATCCTGACGGACGGCGAGCGCTGCCCGTTTCTGAATGCGGACGGACTGTGCGAGCTGATCCTTGCCCACGGCGAGGATATTCTCTGCCGGATCTGCACCGATCACCCGCGTTTCCGTTCCTTTTTCCCCGACCGCACGGAGACCGGGCTCGGTCTGTGCTGCGAGGCGGCGGCGCGGCTCATCCTGTCGCAGACGGAGCCGATGCGCCTTACCGTCAGCGGCGAGGCCGCGCCGGATGAAGAAACGGATACATTTCTTGCGCTGCGGGACGAGCTGTTCGGCATTGCGCAAAATCGCAGCCGCCCCGTCGGCGCGCGTGAGACAGCGCTGCTGCAGTGTGTCGGCGCACATCTGCCGGAGTTTTCCGATCGGCAGCTTGCGGAATGCTTTCTCCGCCTTGAGCGGATGGACGAGGCGTGGACAGCGCTGCTTTGTGCGCTGCGCGACGGGCCGTCGCCGGATATTTCTGCGTTTGATGCGTATATGCACAAGCGTGAAACGGAATACGAAAACCTGCTCGTCTATTTTCTGTTCCGCCATCTCCCCGCCGCGCTGGAGGACGGCGATCCCGGCGGAAAGGTCGCTTTTGCCGTGCTCTCCGTTCGGCTGCTCCGCGTCCTCGGGGCAGTGGAGTATGCCCGCAGCGGCGCTTTTTCCTTTGACGATCAGGCGGAGCTTGCACGGCAGTACAGCGCGGAGGTGGAGTATTCGCAGGAAAACCTTGACACGCTGTTTGACGACCTTGCCTTCAGCTTTCCGGAGCTGCCCGAGATATGACGCGAAACGGATGCACTGCAAAACGAGTATTTTGCAGTGCATCCGTTTTTTATCGTTCCCCGCTCTGATGAAATAATATTCGTACGGAACACACGCCCGTGTCTGAAACCGAAAAATAATTCAATTTTTTTGGATAAAACAGATAAATTATCTGAATTTGCGATTTTCTTCTTTCATTTTTCGATACTTTATGTAATAATCAACGGTGAAATATGGCAGTTTCGTTCGGAGGATCGTAATTTGAAGCAAAAATCAGTAGTAATTATTGTTACGCTTGTCATTTTTATCAGTTTCGGAATATCGACCTTCAGTTCGCTCATTTTCCTCAACAAGCTGATCGAGCAAAACAGTGAGGAACGGGCGCAGATCTTCACCGACAAGATTGTTGAGAGCATTCAGGAAACGCTGGCTGAGTCGTCTGCGGTTTCAAAGTCTCTGAACAACACGCTTGTCCGTGAACTTATCTGCAACCACGAGGATTATTCCGAAGAAGATCTCTCGGACAGGATCGGAACATATTTGTATGATATCACAAGGCAGTTTGATTACGACACCGCGTTCATTATTGCCGACTACAACAGAACCTACTATACCGAATGGGGCCGGATGAAGTATCTTGATCCGGACAACGATGACGACGACTGGTATGACAATTTTCTGGAGACCGGCGAGGCGTTTGAGCTAAACATTGATAATGACCAGGCAAACGATAACCGTACGACTGTATATATCAACATCCGTATGGAGGATGAAAACGGTGAGCTCATCGGCGCCTGCGGTGTGGGACACGTTCTGAACAGCCTGAACGAAAAAATCGACAACCTTGAAATTACGCATGATCTTTCGATCCTGCTTGTTTCAAAAGATGGTGAGATTCAGGCCGCGGGTGATGACTCGCTTTGTACGCAGACGGCGTCGGATATTGCCCGCAGCGTCATGGCAGAATCGGACAATCACGGCGGGTACTATTTTGAAAGATACGGAACCAGCGGCTACAGAGTCGCAAAGCACCTTGATGAATATCGCTGGTATTTGTTTGTGGAGCACGACGACAACAACGACGAAATGTCGCAGGTGCTTTTGCAGGATCTGCTTGCCTGCCTTGTGTCGCTTGCGATCATGGTCATCATCATCAGCATTGCAATGAATCTGCAGGAAAAGACATCCTTGTCCTTTAAGCTCGATTCGGAGACTGACAAAATGACGGGGCTGCTGAACAGGCGCGCCTTTGATGATATGCTCAATACGGTCAGGAAAGCCGACAGCATTAAAAACTATTCTGTCTGCGCCATTGATGTAAACGGTCTGAAAATGGTCAATGACTCGATCGGTCATGAAGCCGGTGACGAATTGATCATCGGTGCCGCAGCGTGCATTACCAAAGCTTTCGGAGGGCGCAGCTCGGCATTTCGGATCGGCGGCGACGAGTTTGCTCTGATCATCAGCGAGCCGGTAGACAACATTGAAAGCGTTCGGCAAAGGCTCAAAGACGAGATGGCAAAATGGCACGGTGAATACACGGATTCGCTCTCTGTGGCGATCGGCATCGTACGCGGCTGCGATCACGAGGAAATGTCCGTTGACGAGCTTTTGAAGCTTGCTGATAAAGAGATGTACCGCGACAAAGAGGAATACTACAAGGACAAACGCCACGAAAGACGGCAGAGATAGAAGGAACTGAGATAAGCTATGGAATTGCTGAACAAAACACTGCTCGATTATGTGGCTATCATCATTCTGTGCATTGTGCTCATCTATTCCAGAACGCAGTTTTCCAGAGATGTTGAAGCAAACAAACGCTTCAATCTGCTGATCTGGTGTCTGCTTCTGTTCAGCGTCTTCGACGTTGTCGGAACTATTACGATTGAATATGCTTCGTTCGTTCCGGTATGGCTGAATTATCTGGTGAATTCGGCATACTTTTTAGCCGAAGGCGCTTCCATCATCATCTTCTACAAATATGTTGAGAAGTACACCAATTCGGCAATTACTAACACGGTTGCCTACTATGTCCTTTCCTATTTTCCGCTTCTTCTGGCAGTTGAATGCGTGATCGCCAACTGCTTTGTATTCATTCTTTTCGAGTTTGACAAATACGGCTTGGCTGCCTACGGGCCGCTGTTCCCCATCCTGTATTTCATACTGTTTTATTACTATCTGCTCATCGTAGTCATGCTTGTCCGTAATCGCCGCTGGATCTCAAAACGGCAGCTTCGCGCGGTTGCATCTTTCATTTGCACCGCAATCGTGATGATGGTTGTCCAGATCCTTGTTTTGCCGGACTATTCATTGCAGGCCTTCGGCTTTTCAGTTGCAGCGCTGATCCTGATGCTGACGCTTGAGACCCCGGATTATGAGAAGCTCAAATCAACGCTCAAGTCGCTTGAAGTGGCGCGTGAGCAGGCTGACAAGCTTGAAAATCTCAAGAAATTCCTTATGGAGGAACCGGACCGGCCTTCCGCAAAGACAGAGTATAATTTCAAGAAATACATTGACGATATTTATTATTCCTACCGGCAGCGTGCGCTTGGGAACAGGATTGATTTTGTCATCGAAACGGATGATTCCATTCCGGACACGGTTGTCGGCGACAAAGCGCTGCTGTGGCAGGTCGTCAATGATTATCTTGCAAATATCATTGAAAATACGAAACGCGGAAAAGTCACGCTTCAATCATACGCGGAAAACGTCAGCGGCGATTCGCTCGATCTCGTTGTTTCGATCATTTGCACAAATCTCGCTCTTTCCCTCACAAAGTTCGAGCTCGAATCAAACGGCGCTGTTCTGAACATCCGGAAAACCGAGGACGGATACGACCGGCTGTCATTCAGAATGCGCCATACCTATCCGCTCAAGTAAGCGCCGACCGCCGCAGGACGTGAAGTCAAAAAACGCTGTCTGCATCAGCGCAGCCGAAAAAGAGCGCACTGCAAAAAGAGGAATTTTGCAGTGCGCTCTTTGCTTTTTGTGGTTTGATACTATTCTATGATTAAATGAGACATAAAAATCAGATCACTTAAAATATGCTACTGCGGATTCAAACAGGTGCATATCGTACACGCCGGGAACGTTTTTATAGAGGTGCTTCCCGATGCGTTCGGAGTGGCCCATTTTGCCGAGCACACGGCCGTCCGGCGAGGTGATGCCCTCAATGGCGCAGACGGAGCCGTTGGGGTTGAACTCGGTGTCCATCGTCGGTCTGCCGTCCAGATCAACGTACTGCGTGATGATCTGGCCGTTGGCGGCAAGCTTTTTCACCAGCTCGTCGCTTGCGAGGAAGCGCCCCTCGCCGTGGGAGATGGGACCGGTGTAGATCTCGCCCACCTTTGTTCCGGCAAGCCACGGGGACTTGTTGGCGCAGATCCGGGTGCGCACCAGCTTGGACTGGTGGCGGCCGATGACGTTGTAGGTCAGCGTCGGGCAGGTCTCGTCCGTATCAACGATCTTGCCGAAGGGCACAAGGCCCAGCTTGATGAGCGCCTGGAAACCGTTGCAGATGCCAAGCATCAGGCCGTCGCGCCGCTCCAGCAGCGCGGTAACTTCATCCCGGATGGCGGGGTTGCGGAAAAATGCGGTGATAAATTTTGCGGAGCCGTCCGGCTCGTCGCCGCCGGAGAAGCCGCCGGGCAG
>JAZQNZ010000274.1:0-2215 GCA_045627665.1 Oscillospiraceae bacterium | reverse complement strand
TTCCGGCGTGACCGCCTGCTCCGTCAGTCTGCTGACAAACAGCATGGCCGTTGAGGGAACCGCAAGTGACGCCGCAGTCATCAAGGCCGTCACCGACGCCGGATACGGCGCATCGCGCAGGGGCAGCACGCCGACATCCGGGCGGACCGCTTCGGACGAGAGCGCCCTTGCCGACCGGGACACGCCGGTGCTGAAAAAGCGGCTGTTCGTCAGTCTCGGTTTTCTGATCGTTTTGATGTACGTTTCCATGGGGCATCATATGTGGGGTTGGCCGCTTCCGGCATGGTTTTCGGACAATCCGACCGCGCTCGGTCTGGTGCAGCTTCTGCTCGCCGCCATCGTGATGCTCATCAACCGGAGGTTTTTCGTATCCGGGTTCAAAAGCGTCCTCCGCGGCGCGCCGAACATGGATACGCTCGTGGCGCTCGGTTCCTCGGCGTCTTTTGTCTGGAGTCTTTATGCCCTATTCATGATGACCGATGCGCAGGTAAAAATCGGCAGCGCTGCGGCAGCGGAATGGATGAACGAATTCTACTTTGAGTCCGCCGCCATGATCCTCGTCCTCATCACCGTCGGCAAGCTGCTGGAAGCAAAGAGCAAGGGCCGGACGACCGACGCGCTGAAATCGCTCATGCGGCTCTCTCCGAAAACCGCAGCCGTGCTGCGGGACGGCGGGGAGCAGACCGTGCCGGTCGAAGAAGTCGCCGTCGGCGACATTTTTGCAGTCCGTCCCGGCGAAAGCATCCCCGTGGACGGCGTCGTCCTCGAGGGCGACACGGCGGTCAACGAATCTGCGCTGACCGGCGAGAGCATCCCGGTCGATAAGGCGCCGGGAGACAGCGTTTCGGCCGCAACCATCAATCAGTCCGGCTATATCCGCTGCCGGGCGACCCGCGTCGGAGCGGACACCACGCTGTCGCAGATCATCCGTCTGGTCAGCGACGCCGCCGCCACCAAAGCGCCGATCGCGCGGATTGCCGACAAGGTGTCCGGCGTGTTTGTCCCCGTGGTCGTGGGCATCGCCGCGATCACGCTGGTCGTGTGGCTTCTGATCGGCAAACCCTTCGCTTTTGCGCTTGCACGCGCGATCTCGGTTCTGGTCATCAGTTGTCCGTGCGCGCTGGGTCTCGCCACGCCCGTTGCCATCATGGTCGGAAACGGCGTCGGCGCGAAGCACGGCATTCTCTTTAAGACCGCCGTCTCTCTGGAGGAGACCGGTAAGGTTCGGATCGTCGCGCTGGACAAAACCGGGACGATCACCTGCGGAAAGCCGGAGGTGACGGCGCTGCTCCCCGCCCCCGGGATTACCGAAGAGGCGCTTCTCGCCGCAGCGTATTCCCTCGAAGTAAAAAGCGAGCACCCGCTGGCGGGCGCCGTTCGGCGCGAAGCGGAAAAGCGCGGCCTTCGGGCTGCCGAAGTCACGGATTTCAAGGCGCTTCCGGGCAACGGACTCTCCGCCGTTCAAAACGGGAAAACGCTCTGCGGCGGCTCCGCCGGATTCATCGGCGGAAAAGTCCGTCTCGACCCTTCTGCCGCGGAGAACATCGACGAACTCACAGCGCGCGGCTGCACGCCGCTGCTGTTCGCAGGAGACTCGGAGTTTCTCGGGATCATCGCCGTTGCGGACACCGTCAAGGCGGAAAGTCCGGCCGCTGTCGCGGAGCTGCGAAATATGGGCATTCAGGTAATTATGCTGACCGGCGATCATATGCGCACGGCAAAGGCCATCGGGCAGCAGGCAGGGATCGAGCACATCGTTGCCGGCGTCCTGCCGGACGGCAAGGAAGCCGTGATCCGACGTCTGCAGGCGCTCGGGCCTGTTGCCATGGTGGGCGACGGCATCAACGACGCCCCGGCACTGACTGCCGCGGATATGGGCATCGCCATCGGCGCCGGCACGGATGTTGCCATCGACGCCGCCGACGTTGTGCTTATGAACGACACGCTCCGCGATGTGCCCGCCGCGATCCGGCTGTCGCGCGCAGCGCTCACCAACATCCGCGAAAATCTCTTCTGGGCGTTTTTCTACAACGTGATCTGCATTCCGCTTGCAGCCGGCTGCTATACCGCGCTGCTCGGGTGGACGCTGAATCCCATGATCGCTGCTGCCGCCATGAGTCTTTCCAGCTTCTGTGTCGTGTCCAACGCGCTCAGGCTGAATCTCTTCCGTATGAACTCCCCGAAGCGTGATCGGAGGAAGTCCGGTGCGCCGGAC
>JAZQNZ010000273.1:0-5901 GCA_045627665.1 Oscillospiraceae bacterium | reverse complement strand
AGAAACGCGGCGATGACGGGAATGAAGCGCCAGCGTTTCATCGGCTTGCTGTGCCAGGCCGCCAGCGCTGCGGCCACCGAGCCGATCACGTGCATACTGGGCAGAACGTTGGTGTTCGTGTCTGCGGCATAGATGCGCCCGAGCAGCCATGTAAAGACATTGTCCCGGGGGAAAACGTCCGGGCGCAGATCCTGCCCGTTCGGAAACAGGATGCAGAACACGATGGAAACACCGAAGCCGACACTCATGAACAGAACGTACTTTTTCAGCCCCGGAACATCAAAAACCAGAAGAAAAACGCCGACGCAGAACAGCAGCGGATACCACATACAGTACGGCACGACAAAACCCTCCAGAAAGGGGATCCGGTCGTCCAGCGGGCAGTAGGAGACCCAGTAATCGCAGTCTGCGGGGACGATGCGCTCCATCAGGAAAAATGCGATCAGGAACGCCGGGAGAAAGAGCGTATAGCGCCATTCGGGGTGAGATTTGAGAAACGAGCTCAGGGAAACGCGGCCATTCACAGGTGCAGGACCTCTTGTCTATAATATGATTCCTAAAGAAGTATAGCACGCTTTCCGGGCAAAAAAAGGACTATTTTGTAAACATTTCATTTTTTCAGCCGCGCCGCATGGCAACGACCAGCTCGGTGCCGGGATAGTAGCACTGCAGGATGCTGACATAGTCCGTTCCTGCGCGCGCCATCAGATTTGCGCCGTACTGACTCATGCCGAGCCCGTGACCGTAGCCGCGCACGGAAAAGACGAAGCAATCGTCCTGCCGGCACAGCGTAAAATCCGTGGAGCGGAGGGAGAAGAGCTGCCGCAGTGCAAGACCGCTGAGCGTCTGACCGCCGATCTCCACGCTCTCCACGCGCCCGGAGTCGGTCAGATGCGTCTGACCGAGCCATGTTTCCGGCGCGCCGTCCAGATCGGCCTCCGGGCGCAGAGAGAGGACGGAGGCGCGAAAATCCTCGGCGCCGACCTCCACGGTGGTGCAGAGATTGCGTACGGTATCGCTGCGCTCCGGCGTTTCCACGCTGACAAGATAGGCTTTGTCCATTCCGAGCGCCGTCCCGGACTCCGTCACCCCGGCGGAGGACGCGTGAAAAACCGCCAGCGCGGGTTCGGACTCCCAGACGAGATACTGCCCGTCCGTTTCACGGACGGCGGCGCAGATCTTTTCATAATAGGCGTCGAAATTGCTGCCCCAGGTCTCCCGCAGGGTATCGACGTCGGCGCGGGCGGCGCAGCAGGCGGCGGAGCAGCAGACGTCGGCGTCCGGGTGCGCAGTCTTGCGGACTGCCTGCCAGTAGAGGACATAGCTGCGCAGCGCAACGGCCTGCGCCTTGAGCGCGTCCGGCTCAAACGAGGCGGGCATTTCCGCCGCGAGCGCAAGCGGCAGATATTCCGCCATGCGCATCTCCGCAACGCCGTCATCCGTCAGCACCGCCACGGGAACGGCGCTGTCTGCCAGAAGCTCTGCGGGCGTATCCGCCGCTTCGTCTGCGGCGTCCTGCAAGGGGGCTTCGCCCGGCTCGTCCGGGCGCGGCTCGGCGGCGGAGGAGCCGGGAACGGACAGCAGCGGCGGCAGCGCAAAGGCGAGCAGTACCGCAAAAACGGAAAACAAAACGATGCGCTTCATTTTTGTTCCTCCAAACATTACTTGACGAAAGATACTCACGGGTATAAAATAATCGTTACAATATTTGTATTTGGTAGGAACTGACAATATGCGAAAAACAGCACTGACTCTTACGATCACAACGCTGGTGATCAGCGTATTCGGCGCGTTTCTGCACTGGCTGCAGACGATGAACGCCTTTGAGAAGGACACGGGGCTTGCGATTCGCGGCGCGGGAACCAGCATTGCCTATGTGATATATACCGTGCTGGCCGCTGCGGCGATCTGCTTTTTCGTGTTCGTCCGGCTGCGGAAGTACATCGGCTCGGCAGATGCCGGCGCCGCATTGTGCGCCGAAACGGTCCTGCCCGCAGTGCTCGGCTGGCTGCTTTGCATCTGCGTGGCGGCGCCGTCCTGCTGGATGATGTTTTCCGTTCAGACTGTCCGCTTCAGCGTTTTCCGGCGCGTGTTCGGCGCCTGCGGCATCATTGCGGGACTCAGCATCCCCTGCCTGACTGTCCGGCGCAGAGACGACGGCGTGAATTCGCTTGCCCGCCCTGCGGCCGTGATCCTGACACTGTTTTACTGCCTGTGGCTTGCGTTTTATTACAAGACCTTTACCTCGGAAAATCCCGTTGTCTGGGCATACGCGGTGGAAACGCTCGGCATTGCCTCCGGCACGATCGGAGTTTATTCCCTTGCGGCGTACTATTTCGGCGTCGGCAGGAAAAATTACACGCTTGTTGCGGTGCAGCTCGCCGTCTATTTCAACATCGGCGCGCTTGCGGACGAACACAATACCGCGATGAGCCTGATGCTCGGCGCCACTGCGGCGCTTATGCTGGTCGCGGAATACCTTCTGATCGAAAATCTGCATCCGGATCCGAACGCAGACTAAGTTCAAATATCATAGAAAAAACGCTCCCTGATCGGGAGCGTTTTTTCTATGATAAGCTTTGATTATTCGATGGAGATCATGTAGTAATAAACCGGCTGGCCGCCGCACACAAGGGCAACCTCAGCGTCCGGAAAAGCGTCCTCAACGGCGGAAAACAGCGCCTGCGAGTCCTCTTCGGTAACGTCGCTGCCGTAGTAAATGGAAATATATTCCGGCTTCAGCTTGCGGAACGCCTTGCAGAGCTGGCGCGCAAGCACTTTCGGGGTGCTCCAGCTTCCGAGCAGCGCGCCGTCCAGAAGACCGAGGTATTCACCGGAGCGGATCTTGTGCCCGTCAAACTCACTGTCGCGCGCGGCATAGGTCACCTGCGCCGTGTGGACATTCTGAATGACCTCCTCAAAGGTTGCGGAGATCTCTTCGGGTGCGGCGTAAGTATCCAGATTCAGCAGCGCGGTGATGCCCTGCGGCACGGTTTTGGTGGGAACGACGATGACGCGCCTGGTGGACAGGGGGATGCACTGTTCCGCAGCCATGATGATATTCTTGTTGTTGGGAAATACGAAAACGGTCTCCGCGGGGGTGCGCTCGATCTCGCGCAGAATATCTTCCGTAGAGGGGTTCATGGTCTGACCGCCGGTGACGATTCGGTCGCAGCCGAGATCACGGAAGATCTGGGCGATGCCGTCGCCCGCGCAGACCGCAACGAAGCCGAGCGGCTTTTCGGGTGCGGCAGGGGCGTCCTCCTGCGCGGACTCCGCCTTTTTGCTTTCCACCAGCTCGTCATGCTGTGTGCGCATATTTTCGATCTTTGCGGTTTCCAGCGTGCCGTATTTCTGCGATTCGGTGAGTGCGTCGCCGGGAATATTGGTGTGGACGTGAACCTTGAAAACTTCGTCGTCCTCGGAGATGACCAGACTGTCGCCGATGCTTTCCAGATAGGCACGCAGCAGGTCAAGCGGCTTTTCGGGCTGCAGCTTGCGGACGATATACACGGTGTCGTAGGCAAAGGTGATCTCCTCGGAGGAAAATTCTCCGAAGTCGGCGTGCTCGTCATCGTCCTCCGCGCAGGGTGCCGCGGAAATGCTGCCGGAAACGATCCTGCCCTGCAGCGAAGCGAGAAATGCTTCCAGAATGGTGATGTAGCCCTTGCCGCCGGCATCCACAACGCCGGCGCGCGCCAGCACGGGATTCTGCTCGGTGGTCTTTGCAAGCGCTTCGCGCCCGACGCTCAGCGCCAGCTCCAGCATCAGCTCCACGCCGCCGTCGCTCTTTGCACACTCCGCCGCAGCGTCCGTCGCAACGCGGGACACGGTGAGGATGGTGCCCTCTGCGGGTTTCATAACAGCCTTGTATGCGGCGTCCACGCCGTCGCGCATGGCGGCAGCCAGCTCCGCCGCCGAAGCTTCGGTCTTGCCCTTGAGTCCCTTGGCGATGCCGCGGAACAACAGGGAGAGGATGACGCCGGAGTTGCCGCGCGCGCCGCGCAGCATGGCGGAAGCCGCCTTGTCCGCAACGGCGGAAAGCTCGGCACTGTCCAGCTTGCGCAGCTCGGTCGCCGCCGCCGAAACGGTCAGCGTCATGTTGGTGCCGGTGTCACCGTCCGGGACGGGAAATACGTTCAGCTCATTGATGGCCTGCTTGTTTTGCTCAAGCGCCTCGTATGCGCACAGCAGCATTTCGGCAAACTGCGCGCCGTTGATTTTGTCTTTCAAATGTGTTTACCTCCGCTTGCGTGTCCTTCCGCGGTCGGGAAACCGCCGGGGACACTTCGTAAATCCGCCGTCAGTCGGCGATGATGGAGTCCACAAAAACGTCCACGGATTTGACGGGAACGCCGGTGGCCTCGCTGACCTTGTAGCTGACCTCGCGGATGATGCTTCCGACGAGTACAGAGATATTCAGACCGTAATTCACGGCAATGTGCAGTGCAATGGAGACAGCGCCTTCCTCATGGAAGGTGACAAAAACGCCCTTCGACATGGACTCACGGCGAAGGAGCTGATAAAGTCCGTTTTCCTTGGCCTTGCCCACCATGCCCTTTACGCCGAAGCATTTGGTGGCAGCGTCTCCCGCAATGTTGGTGAACACTTCGCCGGAGATCGTGACAGAGCCGCTGTTGTTTAAGATTCTGACCATGTGGAAAGTTTCCTCCTTTGGGTGAAAAATCAAACAAGCAACATTGAATATAAATTATAGTACATTCTACCGGAAATCACAAGAAAAATTTCAGGAAACCCGCCGGGAAAACCGGACGGTTATGCAAATTGTCCATAATACGACACAATTTACAGCACAATTTTTTCACCACAGCCAGAAATTCCTGTGATATAATTCAAAATGACACATAATTGTGCGAATCATGCGAATGTTTGAAACGTCACATACATTTTATCAATCATTAAAGGAGGCAATTCTTCATGGCGGGTAAATTCAAAACGATGGACGGCAACAACGCTGCCGCACACGTATCCTACGCGTTCAGCGAAGTCGCTGCCATCTACCCCATCACGCCGTCCTCTCCCATGGCCGACCTTGTTGACCAGTGGAGTGCCAACGGCCTGAAAAACATTTTCGGCACACAGGTCAAGGTCGTTGAAATGCAGTCCGAGGCCGGCCCTGCCGGCGCAGTGCACGGCTCCCTCGGCGCCGGCGCGCTCACCACTACTTACACCGCATCTCAGGGTCTGCTGCTGATGATCCCGAATATGTACAAGATCGCGGCGGAGCAGCTTCCCTGCGTGTTCCATGTCTCCGCCCGTACCGTTTCCACCCACGCGCTGAATATCTTCGGCGACCACTCCGACGTTATGGCCTGCCGCCAGACCGGCTTCGCCATGCTCTGCGAGGGCAACGTGCAGGAGGTTATGGATCTCTCTCCCGTCGCCCACCTCGCCGCCCTGTCCGGCAAGGTTCCGTTCATCAACTTCTTCGACGGCTTCCGCACCTCCCACGAGATCCAGAAGGTCTCCGTCTGGGATTACAAGGATCTCGCCGAGATGTGCGATATGGACGCTGTCAAGGCGTTCCGCGAGCACGCTCTCAACCCCGAGCATCCGCATATGCGCGGCTCCCACGAGAACGGCGATACCTTCTTCCAGCACCGCGAGGCGTGCAACAGCTACTATGACGCGCTTCCCGAAGTTGTTGAGAAGTACATGGACAAGATCAACGCCAAGCTCGGCACCGACTACAAGCTCTTCAACTACTACGGCGCACCCGACGCCGACCGCGTCATCATTGCGATGGGCTCCATCTGCGACGTTGCCGAGGAAGTCATCGACTATCTCAACGCCCACGGCGAAAAGGTCGGTCTCGTCAAGGTCCGCCTGTACCGTCCGTTCAAGGCGGAAAAGCTGATCGAAGCCATCCCCGCGACCTGC
>JAZQNZ010000272.1:0-4917 GCA_045627665.1 Oscillospiraceae bacterium | reverse complement strand
GACGATACCCCCGCCACGCTGACCGAGCGCATCATGCGCGAGTGCGAGTGGCCCGCGCTGGTGGAAGCGGTCAGCCTCTGCTGCCGCGGTGAGCTGCGCGTGGAGGACGGGCGCGTGATTCTCGGCGATCCCTGCGACGATGCGGAGCCGGAGCAGCCGGAGCCGAAAACGGAAGAAGTGGAGAACTGACACGGAGCATTCCTGCAATCTCTGTGTAGAGTGGAGAACGGCAACCGGATTTCCACGGAAAACGCGATCAAAGTGGAGAAATGCGAAGAAGCAGAAGAAACATAACAACCGCATCCCGCCGACACATCGGGCGGGATGCGGTTGTTGCAAAAGGAAGCTGCGGCGCCGTCTTGACAGCGCGCGATGCGCGGGCATACAATAGCTGCATCAAAGCGAAAGTAGGGAAACCGTATGTTCAGTTGGGTCAGCTTCCTGTCCTATGCCGTGGTGACCGCCGTCACGCCCGGCCCGAACAACCTCATGTCCATGTCCAACGCATCGCGTCTGGGATTTCGGAAGGGCTTTCCGTTCAACCTCGGCATTCTGACCGGCTTTTCGGCGGTCATGCTGATCTGCACGTTTTTCTGCAGCGCGCTGGGTGCGCTGATCCCGAAGCTGCGCCTGCCGATGCTGATCGTCGGCGCGGCGTATATGCTGTATCTCGCGTGGAAAACCTTCCGCAGCTCGCCGGAGCTGGAGGAAAAGAACGCGCACGGCGGGTTTCTCTCCGGATTTGCGCTGCAGTTTGTCAATCCGAAAATCTATATCTACGGCATCGTGTCGATGGAGGCGTATATCCTCCCGTTCTATCAGGGACAGTGGCTGAAGCTGGCGCTGTTTGCGATTTTGCTGGCGTGCATGGGCTTTGTCAGCACGGTTTGCTGGGCGCTGTTCGGCACCGTGTTCAAAACGCTGTTTTCAAGGTATGCAAAGGTGACGAACACCGTCATGGCGCTGCTGCTGGTCTGGTGCGCCGTTTCGCTCTTCCTCTGACGTTTCGGCAGACAAGCGTCAGCTCAAGATGAATTGCCGCGAAGCGGCAAGAGAGGGCGGCCCCGGCCGTTCGAGTCCATAGATAAAATAATAGACACTCCCATCTGGGAGTGTCTATTATTTGGTGGAGACTAATGGACTCGCCCGCCTGCGGAAAACGAAAACGGGAAGGAAGGGAGTGTGAGGGAAACCCAGGAGGGGTTTCCTTCACGTGAAATACCCCCGCAGGATCAGTCCGCGCAGCGGACTTGAACCAAAAAGAAAGCACCCCGAAAGCCACAGCCAGATAAGGAAGTAATTGAAAAAGCACTTACGGATGTGGCATAAAGCACCAAAAGCAAGGAATCTTGAGTAAAATCAAGGTTCCTTGCTTTTTTATCCGCACATTCGTCTTATCCGCCACTCTCCATTACAATGAAGCCATCACAAGAAAAGGAGCTGGCTTCATGAAAGAAAAACGATATGTACCCCTGAGTGACTATGAGCGGCGGGTTATTGTTCTCAGTCTGAACAGACTTCGGAATCGCGTAATCGCAGACGGCATTGATCCCGTCAATGTGGACAAGATGCTGCTCAAAATGGCAAGACTGAACAGAAAAAGATTTGGGAGGGCATGACTATGGAAAAATACATAACAGACGAGCGTACCGGGCTGAACTATGAGTTGGTCGGCGACTACTACCTGATCGCCGGTAATGACGAGCCGGAACACGAGCCCATCGGCATCTGGGGACAACGGCACTGCGAATACCTGCGTGGACACAAGCACGCCATTTACTCCGGCCTGCTGATCTCCGGCAAGTTGGACTGCTATCTCCGGGGCATTGACCGGAAAGCTGATGCAATGTTTTCTCGGCTGGTAAAACAGATGGCGGCGCAGGAGGGCATCACTGAACAACTCAAAGCAGAAAATCAGATGCTTTGGGTACAGCGGATGAACGAAGTACGCGAGACAGCAATGGAGATTATCTATCATGATCTGATTTTCGTATAACGCTCACAAGGCGGCAGGAAGAGATCCCTGCCGCCAATATTCATTGCATCATTCGGTTTCTACCCGAATAGGGGGGTTGAAGTAGAATGTTGAAATGTGATATAATAAAAAATAATTGTCACATTTTGCTTTGTTTGATATCCATTTTGCGCTGTGCGTCATCCTGCGTGAGTGTCGAGCGCCGTAGCATAGAGGAGGTCCCATGAAACAAACACGAGTTCTTCGCCTGCTGCTCTGCATATTCCTGCTGCTCTGCCTTGCCGTGCCCTGCGCGGCAAAAACGACCAAGGCCGGAACGGACGAGGTGACCGCCGCCAACCCGCAGGAGCTGCTGAACGCGCTGAAAAAGGGCACGTCGGTCATCCATGTGGAGGATATGACCTTTGAGCCGGGGACAAAGCTGTTCCTCAACTATGACGTGCAGCTCATCGGCAAAAAAGAGAAGTCCCGGCTGGAAAATGCCCACATCGTCATCAGCGGCTCCAACGCGATCGGGGAGAGCGTTTCCGTCCGACTGGAAAACCTGATTTTTGACGGTATGGTGGATAAGGCGGACTATCCGTTTGACCGCGAGGGACTGTCGTTTGACGAGATGTTCGGCGGCGAGCGGGAGAACGAGCGCTGCATTCTTGCCAACTGGGGCTATTTTGAGCTGTCGCTGACCGGGTGCGAGATCATGCGCTATGCGGCCTACGAGGGGCCTGCCATTTTCATGAGCAATAACGAATTTGAAGCGGGCAATTCCACGATCAGCCTGACGGACTGCCGCTTCACCGATAACCTATGCTATCACGGCACGGTCGATCTGTGGCATGACAAGGGAATTTATCATATCGACGGCTGCGAGTTCACCCGCAACACGGCCAAATTTGCAGCAGGCATGATCCTGTCCAACGGCAAGATCACGGTCACGGATACCGCCGTGTATGACAACGATTGTTACCGCTTTCTGATAGAAAAGTATCCGGAGGATATGCTGGTCATCGAAAAGATCGGCAGGGAATTCCCCACCTACAGCAGCTGCGGTGCGCTGTTCATCGGTGCGGCGGACGCAAGCGTTCGCAACTGCACCATCACGGGCAACCGCTCGGTGTACGGCGGCGGCGTCGGCATCGTCACGCCGGAGGCCATCCCCCACGGAGAAAAGGTGGAATTTATCGACTGCACCATCGCCGACAACAGCGCGGTGCTGGCAGGCGGCGGCATTTTTGTCTGCAGCTATACCGGGCAGACGGTGCGGTTCATCAACTGCTCGATCTGCGGCAATTCCGCGCCGAAGGGCGGCGTCCTTTACACCATGCCGCTGGCGCCGTATTTCCCGGATTCGGTAGGCGGATGCGTGCAGTTCGCGTTCTGCACCATGGCAGAAAACAGCGATGAGGACGGCAGCTCATTTATCTACCACGACACCCTCAGCGAAAAGGCCGAGGGCAGCATCGAGCTGTATGGCTGTCTGGTGTTGGACGGCGCGGCGGCTTCGGGCAATGCCGTGATCGGTGCGGAAAACTATATTGCCACGCGGCAGCAGGCACTGGAGGAAAAAACCGTCAGCGAGCGCGACCTTGAAAAGCTTGCCTCCCCGGATAGGGAGTGGCTGCGGCCTCTTTCAGGCTCTGCTGCGGACGTTTCCGTTTCGCCGCAGGTCTATTCGCTGTGGGCGGAGCGTTTTGCCGATGCGTCGGAGACGCGTCCCATCGGTGCGGTCAGAGTTGAGACTGCACAAGGCAGTATGCTCTGGTGGTTGCTGGCGATTCCCTTTGCCGCGGCGCTGGTGCTGGGCGGCTGGTACGTCTGCCTGAAACGCAGAAAAGCCGCGCAGCTGGTGGCCGCAGAGGAAGCAGCAGAACCGGAGGATGCGAAATCGCCGGAGTTTGCCGCGCTTACGCCGGCGGAGCGCACTGCGCTGGTGGCAGAGGCGTTCTCAACGAGCGGTCTGACCAAAAAAGAGCTCCAGGTCGCCTCGCTGCTGCTGGTATGTGAAACGCGCCGAGAGATCGCGGAGCAGCTTTTCATCAGCGAGGACACGGTCAAGAGCCACCTGTCCCACATTTACAAGAAGACAGGCGTCAGCTCCCGGCAGGAGTTCCGCAGCCGGGTGTCGCGCTCATAAAACATCTTTGCATACATCGATAAAAGTCCCGCGGGTGGAGTCCGCGGGACTTTTTCCTTTGTGGCCGCGCGAAAATCGACGAAAAACGGAAAAACTGCCCGAAAAGCAAAAAATCACCCGCCGAAAACGAAAAATCACCCGCGTTTTCACCTTTCCATTCGGGTAGTTTTTGAATAAGATGACAGTAAAGACATCCGTTCAGAGAATCGAAGCGGATGGGAAACGGCGAAATATGCATCAGGAAAGGATGAGGCGGAATGGGATTATTCAAAAAAGAGGCCTGTGTTCTCTGTGCCGGCAAGACGGGAATGCTGGACAAAAAGTGCATCGACGGCAAGATCTGCAAGGACTGCCGGGATAAGCTGTCGGTATGGTTTGACGATTATAAGGACAGCACACAGACGGATCTGCTGCGCCAGATCCAGCAGAAAAACATCGACGAAGCCGAGGCCGCGCATCATGCGTTTAACCGGATCTACGGCGAAAGCGGCGTCATCCTGATCGACGATGAGGCCCGGCTGTTCACCGCGCTTCCGAGTACCAGCAAGAAGCTGTTCGGAAACAACATCCAGGTCAGCTCCATCCGTGACGTGCTGGATTTCCACCCGGATCTGATCTCCTTCGACAGCGTGAAGGACATCGAGATCGACATTCAGGAGATGACCCACGAGCAAAAGCGGACGGTGGACGGCAAGCAGGTCAGCTATACACCACCCCGTTACGAATATCACTACGTCTTCACGCTCCGCTTCAAGATCGAGGATCCCGATCGTCCCTATGTGAAGTCCGCCTATGTGACGCTGAACCGGGA
>JAZQNZ010000271.1:0-7334 GCA_045627665.1 Oscillospiraceae bacterium | reverse complement strand
AAAACCCCGCCGATGTGCGTCTGCGCCGCCAGCAGAGCCTTTGCTGCCGTGCGCCCATCGAAACCATCCACAGCTTCTGCACGGCCGTCCTGCGCGAATACTCCCACCTTCTGGAGCTTTCTCCCGCCTTTGCCGTTCTGGAGGAGGAGCGCGCCGCGCTTTTCAAGCGCACTGTCGCCTCCCGTCTGCTGGATCAGCGCTACGAAACCATCGAAAACGATGCGCAGTTTCGCCTGCTGGCCGACACCGTCGGCGCCGGGCGCGAGGACAGCCGGCTGGAGGACACGCTGCTGGAGCTTTACGAAAAGCTGCGCAGCCATCCGTACCCTGAGGAGTGGGCGGCAGCGCAGAAAGCCGCGCTTGCGGCGGACGGCGTCACCGATGTCGGCGATACCGTCTGGGGCCGCGAAGTCCTCGACGGCGCCGCGCAGAGCGCCCGCTACTGGGCGGACGCGATGGATGACGCCGTCCGGGAGATCCGTGCCGCCGACGAAAAGCTGATCCGTGGTTACGGTGAATCCTTTGCATCCAGCGCCGCCGCGCTGCGCGACTTCTGCCGTGCGCTCGGCGAGGGCTGGGATCGGGCAAGGGCATTTTCCCGCATTGATTTCCCCCGGATCAATTCCCCGCGAAACTATGACGATCCCGCGAAGCTGGAGCGTCTGAAGGCAACGCGCGAGCAGTGCAAAAAGGTCTGTGAAAAGCTGGAAGGCGTTTTTGCGCAGGATTCCGAATCGCTCCTGCGCGATCTGCGCGCCGCGTCGCCCGCCATGTCTGCCCTGCTGGACCTGACGTTGGAGTTTGACCGCATCTACACCGCGGAAAAAAAGCGCCGCGGCGTTCTGGATTTTTCCGATCTGGAGCACTATGCCGCGCGGCTCCTTGTGGACAAGGCCACCGGCGCGCCGACCTGGGTCGCGGCAGAGCTCTCCCAGCGCTACACGGAGATCATGGTGGACGAATATCAGGATATCAACGCCGTGCAGGAGATGATTTTCCGCGCCGTGTCGCGCGGCGGAAACAATCTCTTTATGGTCGGCGACGTCAAGCAGAGCATTTACCGCTTCCGTCTGGCCGATCCCGGATTGTTTCTGGAAAAATACCGTAGCTTCGCCCCTGCGGACGCCGCCGCGCCGGGTGCGCCGCGCCGTATTCTCCTGCAGGAGAATTTCCGCTCCCGCCGCAGCGTTCTGGACGCTGCAAACCACGTCTTTTCAAACATCATGTCCGTCTCGCTCGGGGAGCTGGACTATGACGACGACGCCGCGCTGCGCTTCGGCGCGCCCGGCTACGATCCGGCGGAGGATCTCCCCGCGGAAGTACACATCATCGGCGCCGGTGCCGCCGACGCCGACGAGGACGCCGGCGCGGAAGCGCCCGAGGCCGCCGAGCTGGAAGCGCGCTTTGTCGCCGGTCGGATCCTTTCACTCATGCGCGAGGGCGCGACCGTCACGGAAAACGGCGTCGCCCGCCCCTGCACATGGGGTGACTTCGTGCTTCTGCTCCGCTCGCCGAACGGCAAGGGCCGAACCTTCCACCGCGTTCTGGCGGAGGCCGGCATCCCGGTGGAAAGTCAGCAGGGCAGCGACTTCTTCCACAGCCTTGAAGTGGCCGTCACCATCGACCTGCTCACAGTCATCGACAATCCACACGCCGACATTCCACTCATCAGCGTCCTGCGCTCGCCCGCCTTCGGCTTCTCTGCGGACGAGCTGAGCGCCATCCGCGCCTGCGACAAAACCGGCGACTTTTTCAGCGCGCTGTGCGCCTGCGCAGCAGGCGGAAACGCCCGCGCCGCGGACTTTCTCCGCCGTCTGGACGATTGGCGTGCGCTCGCGCCGGAGACCGGGCTGGATGCGCTTGTCTGGCGGCTGTGCAGCGAAACGGGACTGTTTGCCATCTGCGCCGCCATGCGCGACGGCGAGATGCGCCGCCGCAACCTGATGCACCTGTTTGAGTATGCCCGCACCTTCGGGGAAAGCGGTTACCGCGGCGTTTTCCGCTTTGTCCAGTGGCTCCGCCGCCTTGAAGAAAAGGGCGCGGAGCCGGAAACCGTCTCCATCGGTCAGGCGGTGCGCATTATGAGCATTCACAAAAGCAAGGGGCTGGAGTTCCCGTTTGTATTTCTCTGCGATCTTTCCCACCGCTTCAACCTGTCCGACACGCGCGAGCGCGTTCCGATGCACCCCGTGCTGGGTCTCGGACCGAAACGGATCGACACCGCACGCGGCGTAGAATATCCAACCATCGCCCGCCGCGCCGTGGAGCAGCGGCCCGTGACGGAAACGCTCAGCGAGGAAATGCGCGTGCTTTATGTCGGAATGACGCGTGCGAAGGAGCGGCTGTTCCTCTCCTGTGTGCAGTCCGACCCGGAAAAGGCGCTGGAAAAATGCCGTTTGAGCCTGCGTACCCCGCTGCCGCCGGAGATTCTGCGCAGCGCCTCCTCCTTCGCACCGTGGCTGATGCTGACCGCGCTGAGTGCGCCGGAGCTTCTGCCCATCACCGTCCATACCGCCGCAGATGCGGCGCTGCAGGCTGCCCCCGCCGCAGCGGACGCGCCGGATGCACCGGGCGCTTCTGCCGACGATGACGCCGCGGCGGACGCGGCAAAGCTGCTGCACCGGCAGCTCGATTTTGTCTATCCGTGGTCTGCCGCCGCGCTGCTTCCCTCCAAGCTGACCGCAACGGAGCTGAAAAACGCAGCGCGCAGCGAGGACGACGCCGACGCCGCAGCGCTTGCGCCGGGCGCGGAAGCGGAGTTTTCCTTCCGCCGTCCCGCCCCCGGGAAAGCCGTACAGCAGCTCTCCGCCGCCCAGCGCGGCACGGCGACCCACGCATTTCTGGAGCACGTTTCGCTCGACCGCACGGACTCGGAGGACGCGCTGAAAGCCGAGGCGGCGCGCCTGTGCGAACACGGTCTGCTCCGGCGTGAGGAGGCCGACGCGGTGGACTATGCCGCCGTGGCGCGGCTGTTCGCCTCGCCTCTCGGTGCGCGGATGCGCAATGCGTCTTCCCTGCGGCGCGAGTTCCGGTTTCTTCTGCTCTCCGACGCCGCCGAATACTTCCCCGGCACAGCCGCGGATGACCGCGTGCTGCTGCAGGGCGTGGTGGACTGCTGCTTCGAAGAGGCGGGCGGCATCACCGTTGTGGACTATAAGACCGACCGCGTCAGCGCGGCGGAGGTTCCGGCGCGGGCGGAGACATACCGCGTGCAGCTACAAACCTATGCCAAAGCGCTGCATCGCATTTTCGGTCTGCCGGTGAAGCACTGCATTTTGTGGTTTCTGCATTCCGGCACGGAATATGCAGTGGATATTGCAAAAGACTGAAAATTGCTGGCTTGTAAAAGCAGCTTCCGGTTTGAACGGGCAAATTCCATGTAACGGAGTCAGGGGTGGAATTTGCTCGTTCAAGCATTCTGCAAAAGGCTTTACAAGCGGCAAAAATATGGTAAAATACAGCATATACAAAGAGGTCTCCGACTGAAGTGCGCATTTTATCCCGGTTCAAACGGCCATCTGTGCTCGGCGCAAGGCAGGAAGTAATGAAAATTGGTGATATCGGAAACAAAACAGAGAGGAAATTTTCATGAAAAAAATAGTATCATTACTGTTAGCACTTGTTATCATCCTTGGCTTAACCGTATCAGCGTGCGCAATCACCGGCAATGAGTATACCCCCGGCAGCGTGTACAACCCGTTTTCTGATATTCACAGGAAAAATTACATGGACAACCACGGCGCGACATCAGCTTTTGATGCAGTGATGTGGGCGTATACGACAGGCGTAACTTCCGGTATCAGCAGCAACTATTTCGGCCTGAACGAAACGGTAACTCGAGGTCAGGTCGTAACCTTCCTTTGGAGATATATGGGAAGCCCGGAGCCGGCTGCGGCAAACAATCCGTTTGCAGACGTTCATAGCTCCGATTATTTCTACAAGCCGGTGCTTTGGGCTGTGGAACGTGGCATCTGCAACGGCACAAGCGCAACGATGTTTTCTCCGAATCAGACCTGCACATACGCACATTTGGTGACCTTCCTTTACAGAGCACAGGGCTGCCCGGAATACAGCCGCGGTGACGCATCCTACTCTTTCCGCGAAAGAGAATTTGAGGAGTGCACGGCGTGGTTCAGGGATGCTGCGCTTTGGGCCGGCTCAAAACGTATTCTTGCCGGAACAACCCCGTCATATAAACTGAACGAGGTTACTCCGACAACCATAGAGACAGAGTGCCCGCGTCAGGACGTGGTGTATATGCTCTATCTCTTTGAGTCCAAGGTGAATAACGACGGATATTTCACAAACATATCCCTGACTCATGTTATGGATAATCCTGCGTATGAGATTCCCGAGGTAAATCTCGCGGGCCGCGAAAACGGCAAGGACTATTACATCAGCCTGAACGCTGAGGGAACGAAGCTCTTAAAGTGCATAAGCAGCGATCCTTTTGACTCCATAACCGTAGACCCCTATGCGGCAACGAATTTCAGAGTAGTCCGGGTTGGCGAAGACGATACGTTCTACGCGCAGGACTTTGACGTAACGAAGCCCGTTACTGCCTGCAATCATCCTTCATACAGCACTCTGGTGCAGCATTACACCATCCAGTATGCAACAAACACAAGAACCTTTGATTATCTTGCCTGCTCTGCATTGGATATTGCGTCGGCGCAGGATACGCCGGGCTCCTGGGTAATAGGCTATCCGCTTCTCGGAAATCTGAACCAGTGCTTCGATTTTGAAGCGGGCGCGAACGGCACAGTATATATTAAAACCCTTGGAGGCAACTATGTGAAGTTCGTTGAAAGCGACAACTACACGGGGATGCTTCTGGTCAGCTCGGCGGCAGAGGCAACTGAGTTTTATTTTATGCCGATCGCACAGTTTGGAAAATAAGAAAAAGACTGAAGAATCAGGAAAAAATGCTTGCAATCTGCGAACGCCTCTGATATAATACGGTTTGCGTCTTGTAACGGCGTGATTTTTTGCGCACTCAAGACAGCCTTGAATTTAGGAGAATATGATTATGAAGTCCGGAATCCATCCCGATTATCAGCCCACCACCATCCGCTGCGCCTGCGGTGCCGTGATCGAAACCGGCAGCACCAAGCAGAACATCACCGTTGAAATCTGCTCCAAGTGCCACCCCTTCTACACCGGCAAGCAGAAGCTGGTCGACACCAGCGGACGTGTTGATAAGTTCAACAAGAAGTACGGTCTGTAATCGCCGCGCGGAACAAACGCCGCACATATGTGAAACGCCCCCGTCCATCGCAGGACAGGGGCGTTTCATTTTTTATATTTCCGAAGCTCTGATTAAAATGAATATTTTGATCAGAAAAGAGTATCAGAGCAGCACAAATCGCGCAAAAAGGAGCAGGACGATCAGCAGGGCAAAATTCAGCAGCAGAAACAGCCGGAGATAGCGCCCGGGATCCGCGCCCTCGGCACGGGAATACTGCTTCAGGGAGATCAGGCTGGCCAGGCTGGCGATGGGCGTACCGAGACCGCCGATATTGACGCCGAGGAGCAGAGCGCGGCCGTTGTCCGTAAATCCGGAGAGCAGCACGGCGGCGGGCACATTGCTGATCACCTGACTTGCCAGCGCGGAGACCGTCATCTCGCGCCCCGTCAAAAGCGCGGAGAGCCAGACGCGCACCGAATCCACCCGGCTGATATTGCCGACAAACACGAAAAAGCATACGAAGGTCAGCAGCAGGAGAAAGTCCGCTTTCAGCAGCAGTCTGCGGTCAAGCACAAGATACCCGACGATGACGGCCGCCAGCAGCACAGGCCACGGCAGCACGCGAAACACCACAAACAGACTCAGGATGAACAGCGCCCCCGACGCCAGCAGCAGCTTTTTGTCCAGACCGGGCCGCTCCCCGAAATCCACGACGGTCGCTTCCTTTTTCAGGCAGCAGCACAGCACGATGAGCAGCACCAGCGACACGCCGCAAACCGGCAGCGTCGCGGAGAAAAACTCCCCTGCGCCCATCTCATAGAACGAAAACAGATGGATGTTCTGCGGGTTGCCCGGCGGCGTCAGCATACTGCCGAGATTGGCCGCAATGGTCTGCAGAACGACCACGGGCGCGGTCTGCTTCCCCTCGCCGCTCATGGCGAGCACGGTAACGGCAAAGGGTACGAAGGTCAGCAGCGCAACATCGTTTGTGATCAGCATGGCGGAGAAAAAGCACAGAAGCACCAGCACAAGGCTCAGCGCCCGGCTGCTCTTCGCACGGATGCAAAGGCTGTGAGCCAGCGCCGTGAAAGCGCCCGCCTTCCCCGCGCCGGCGACAATGACCATCAGACTGTACAGCAGCGCAAGCGTTTTCCAGTCGATCGCGCGAAACGCGTCCGCGCCGAACGGAACGAAAAAGAACGAGACGATCGCCGCGATCATCGCCGCGGTAAGCATTGCTTCCTTTTTGAGAAACCCGAACACTTTTTTCATCTTCTCCGCGCACTCCTGCACCGCCGTCCGAATTTGGCGAACGCTGTCGCCCGCAAACGGCACGGGGAGCATTATAGCACAGCCGTTTCCGCATTTCCATAGGCATTTCGCTTTTTTTCGCCGGGGCGAAACGGCTTCTTTTGTATGCCGACGCCCCCGCACCGGAAAATCGGTGCGGGGGCGTCAGTATAGTTTTCGCATGAGACGCCTTTTGAAGCGTCAACCGCGCTTTGCGCGGCGCTTGGATGCTTCAAAAGTGCTGATTAAAATGTCTCATTTTAATCAGTATCAGTATCAATTCTTTTTCTCATGCTCCAGCAAAAACTGCCGGATGTCAAAGTCGCTGTCGTAGAGGAAATCCAGACTGTAGCAGTGCTTCCCGTCCCGCACCTCAACGGCGAAGGAATCCACCTTGCCGAGGATCAGCTTTGCACCGGTGTTCGTTTCCTGATTTTTCTGAATGTCATACACCTGCCCGCAGTCGGAAAAGCGAAGCCGGAACCAGTCGGACATGAAGCAGATGTCCATCGTGATGTCCCCGACATCCTCATAAGCGTTTAGGATTCGTTCCGTGAGGAATTCCTCCGCCGCAGCGCGGATATCGGCGGCGCGCTTTGCCGAAAAGCCGATGCGCTCCGCCTCCGCTTCCACCAGGGAAGCAACCGGCACGATATTGTAGGCAGTGTTTTTCAGTGTCAGATGGACAACGCTCAGTCCGGTGTAGAGCTGCTCGTCGATGAGGCGCGCGTGCAGACGGGCAAGCATCATGGATTTCAGCGTGCGCTGGTCGATCTTGTTGTTGTCGTTGACGGGAAATTGGTCAAAGCAGAAAATGAACCAGGGGATCTTAAACGACGCAAGCTTTTCCTTCAGC
>JAZQNZ010000270.1:0-4064 GCA_045627665.1 Oscillospiraceae bacterium | reverse complement strand
CGATGACGCCGTCGTTGTTGCCGAAGCCGTCCATCTCGACAAGGAGCTGGTTCAGCGTCTGCTCGCGCTCGTCATGTCCGCCGCCGAGACCGCTGCCGCGCTGGCGGCCGACCGCGTCGGACTCGACAATGAAGATGATCGCGGGCGCAGCCTTCTTCGCCTGCTCAAACAGGTCGCGGACGCGGCCTGCGCCGACGCCGACATACAGCTCGACAAAGTCCGAGCCGGAAATGCTCAGGAACTGGACGTTCGCTTCGCCGGCAACCGCCTTGGCAAGCAGCGTCTTACCGGTGCCCGGAGGGCCGACGAGCAGCACGCCCTTGGGGATGCGTGCGCCCATGTCGGTGTACTGCTTGGGGTTTTTCAGGAAGTGGACGATCTCGGCAAGCTCTTCCTTCTCCTCGTCGCAGCCGGCGACGTCGGCAAAGGTGGTCTTTTTCTTCTCATCGCTGCCCAGACGGGTGCGCGCCTTGCTGAATTTCATCGCGCCGCCCGCGCCGCCGCCCTGCATTCTGTTCATGGCGACAGACCAGACAACGACGAAGATGACCATTACGATCAGGTAAGGCAGGAACGATGCCCACCAGGGAGCCTGCCATGCGGGAGGATAGTCATACTCTGAAAGGATGCCCTGATCCTTCTGCTGCTGCACAAGCTCGTTGAGGTCATTATAGAAGATGCTGATGGTGCTCAGCTCGCAGGTGACGACGGTCTCGTCCTTCAGGTAAAGCGTCAGGACGTCGCCCTCCGCCACGAAGGAATCCACCCTCTGCTGCAGGAACAGATCGCGCACCTCGGAATAATCCACCGAGGAGGACTTGCCGCCGGAGAAATTCATGGTGAAGATGACTGCCAGCAAAATCACGATCAGCAGCGCGTAAAATCCGATATCTCTTGCTCTGTTTTTTCCGGGTTTGTTCAAACGAAGCTCACTTCCTAACTTGGAACATTTTGGTATTCCGCCGACCGGGCGGCAGGGAGATCATTGGTCTTTTATTTGGTATATACTTCCGGCTTCAGGACGCCGATGAAAGGCAGGTTTCTGTATGCCTCGTCATAGTCCAGACCGTAGCCCACGACAAATTCGTCCGGTACGTTGAAGCCGACATAGTCCGCCGTGATGTCCACCTGACGGCGCGCCGGCTTATCCAGCAGTGCGGCAAAGCGGATGGAGGCCGGGTTGCGCTGCTCCAGAAATTTTTTCAGGTAGTTCAGCGTAACGCCCGTATCGAGGATGTCATCAATAAGGATGATGTGTCTGCCTTCCACATTCTGATAAATATCCTTCAGGATCTTCACGTTTCCCGTCGTGCTGGTTCCGGAACCGTAGGAAGACGCAACGATAAAGTCCATCGTGCAGCGAATGTCCGCACTGCGCACCAGATCTGCCATGAACACATAGCAGCCCTTCAGCACACCGACAAAGATCGGATTTTTGCCCGCATAGTCTTCCGCGATTTGTTTTCCGAGCACCGCGATCCGCGCTTTGATCTCTTCCTCGCTGAGGATCACTTTCAGAATATCATCCTGCATTTCTCCAGCCATGATCTTTTCCTCACATTTTCTCTATTTCAGTAATTTCTACGCAGAGCACCGCGTCGCCCTCTTCGGGTGCAAGGCGCTCCGCAGCGCCGAAGCCGTAAACCGCCGCAACGCCGGCGCCGTCCCGGAGAACGGGCGTCACCCCGCGCCGCTCCAGCGGTATGTGCGCCTCGGAAAAGAGTTTTTTCAGCGATTTCATGCAGTTTCTGCCCTGCAGACGGACACTGTCCCCTTCCAGACGCGACGTAATATATAGTTTATCACATATTTTCGCATTTTTGAAGTAAAAAGTGTTGAATGATTTGTGAATTTCTTTTTGATAGACCGTTTCCGTGCAGCGAAGGCGCAGTCCCGCCTCGGGCAGAAGCGTTTCACCGGGGCGGAGCTCACGGCGCTTCAGGCGCTTCGGAGTCTCCGCCGCGCCGAAAATCAGCCGGTCGTATTCACGCTCGACACGCACTCCGGGCAGGTCGGCCGCGCCGTGGGGCGACGCACTGCGGCACAGCGCAAGCACCGCTTCCGCAGCATGGCGCGACGGGGTTTCGCACAATCGCAGCGCCACACGCGTCTGCACCGGCTCCGGCAGCGCCAGAAGCCCGGTCACGGAGACGCCGTCGTCGGTCTGCCCCATCATAAAACTTTCCGCCAGCGCGGACAAATATTCCTCATCCGCGCGCAAAAGTTCCGACGCGGCGGACATATTTTCCAGCGCTGCGGGATTTTCCGCAAGGAGCAGCGGCAGAACGCGGTGCCGGATGCGGTTGCGCAGGCAGTAGTCCTCGTCTGCGTTGGTGCTGTCCTCCACATGGTCAAGACCGTTTTCCGCAAGATACGCCTCGATCTCGGCGCGATCCAGCGTCAGGAGCGGGCGGATGAGCTTTCCGCGTACGGGCGGGATGCCGCAGAGACCGCGAAGTCCGCTGCCGCGGATCAGATTCATCAGGATCGTTTCCGCATTGTCCCGCGCGTTGTGCGCTGTGGCGATAAAGGCGCAGCCGTTTTCCTCCGCCGCGCGCTCCAGAAACGCATAGCGCAGCGTGCGCGCAGCCGTCTCCGTTCCAATGCCCTGCGCCGCGGCACAGGCCGCAACGTCACCCCGTTCGCAGACAAAGGGAACGCTGAGCGATCGGCACAGCTCCTTTACAAACGCCTCGTCCCGGTCGGACTCCGCGCCGCGGAGACAGTGGTTATAGTGGGCGCAGACGACGGAAACGCCGTCCATCGTGCAAAGCATATGCAGCAGCGCCGTACTGTCCGCACCGCCGCTGCAGGCGCACAGCACCCGGCTGCCGCTGTGCAGAATGTTATGGTCTGCACAGAATCTACGAACCTTCTCCGGGATCATTCTTCGTGATGTCTGTCTACGGAAACGTAGGTCGTATAGTCGCCGAGCCACATCAGGTTCACCGTTCCGGTCTCGCCCTTGCGGTTTTTCAGGACGATCGCCTCGGCGGCGTTGGGATCTTCGGCGTCTTTATTATAATATCCCTCGCGGTAAAGCCCGATGACAACGTCGGCGTCCTGCTCGATGGCGCCGGATTCGCGCAGGTCGGACAGCATCGGGCGCTTGTCCGAGCGGCCCTCGCTGGCACGGGACAACTGGCTCAGGCACAGTACGGGAACCTCCAGCTCCTTCGCCATGATCTTCAGCATACGGGACATATCCGCAACGACCTGCTGGCGGTTTTCGCCCGCGGTCTGCTTTCCGCCCGCCGACTGCATGAGCTGCAGATAGTCCACAACGACAAGGCCGAGGTTCTTCACCCGCCGGCACTGCGCATTCATATCGGCAACGGACAGCATCGGATTATCGTCGATCAGCAGACTGGTCTGGCTCAGGCTGCCCGCCGCGGCAACGACTCTGCGCCATTCCTCCGCATTCAGACTGCCCTTCATCAGTTTTTGGGAATCCACAAGGCTTTCACCCGAGAGAAGTCGGGTTGCAAGCTGCTCGCGGGACATTTCAAGAGAAAAGATCGCAACGGTGCAGCCGCCGGATCTGGCGGCGCTCAGTGCGATATTCAGCGCAATGGAGGTCTTGCCCATGCCGGGACGGGAGGCGATCAGGATCAGCTCGCCCTTGTTCAGGCCGAGGATCCGCGCGTCCAGATCGACCAGGCCGGTCGAGAGTCCCGGGATGCGCTCCCCCTCCTCTGCCATGCGGCTGAGGTTGTCGTAAACGGTCTGCACGACCTCCGCGATGGGCTTCAATCCGCCGATGGCGCGGTCCCGGCGCAGGCCGAAAACGCTGCGCTCGGCAGATTCCAGCATTTCATCCGCAGTTCCGAGTCCCTCGTTCACCATATTCGTGATGTCGCCCGCGACCTGACCGAGGTCGCGCTGGAGCGCCTTGTCGCGGATGATGGCGGCATACTGCATCACGTTGGCGGCAGTGGGCGTAACGTCCATCAGATCGGCAAAATATTTGTTGGTGCTGCCCTCCTGATAGACGCCGCGCGCCTTCATCTGCTCCAGAACGGTGACCGCGTCAATGGTCTGACCGTAGTTGAACATGGCGAAGA
>JAZQNZ010000269.1:0-2464 GCA_045627665.1 Oscillospiraceae bacterium | reverse complement strand
GAGGCGCTTGCCGCTGCGGCGGACGACGTTGCGCGCTTCGCCATGACCGAGGGGCTGACAGGTCACGCCCGCAGCGTGACCATCCGCGGGGAGGAGTGAAGCCATGAGCAGATTTTTCAGTGAGAAGTATGCGGCGCTGACGCCCTATACGCCCGGCGAACAGCCGCAGGATATGCAGTATGTCAAGCTGAACACGAACGAGAGTCCGTTTCCGCCCTCCCCGAAGGCGATGAAGGTCGCCGCGGAGCAGACGCGGGCGCTGAATCTCTATTCCGACCCGGACTGCCGCGCGCTGCGCGAAAAGCTGGCGGAGACCTACTGTGTTTCACCCGATGAGGTGATCGTCACAAACGGCTCCGATGAGGTTTTGAATTTTGCGTTTATGGCGTTCTGCGATGCGCAGCACGGCGCGGCGTTTCCGAATATCTCCTACGGTTTTTACCCCGTGTTCGCCGCGGTGAACGGCGTGCCGTATGAGGAGATCCCGCTGCGCGCGGATTTTTCCGTCCATGCGGACGACTACTGCGGCATCGGCAAGACCGTCTTTATCGCAAATCCGAACGCACCCACCGGGCTGCTTCTGCCCCTTTCCGAGATCGAGCGCATCGTGGCGTCAAACCCCGACAACGTTGTGGTGATCGACGAGGCGTATGTCGATTTCGGCGGCGAGAGCGCGGTGGCGCTGGTACATCAGTATGACAATCTGCTTGTGACGCAGACATTCTCGAAGTCCCGCTCCATGGCGGGCGCACGCCTCGGCTTCGGTATCGGCAGCCGGGCGATCATACAGGATCTGAACAACATCCGCAACTCCACCAACCCCTACAACGTCAACTCCGCAACGCTCACGCTGGGCGCCGCCGTTCTGGACGACGAGGACTACACCCGCCGCAACTGCGCCGCCGTTATGGAGACGCGCGCTTACACCACCGCGGCGCTGCGGGAGCTGGGCTTTACCGTTTTGGACTCCAGCGCAAACTTTATCTTTGCGAAAACGCCGAGGCTGGACGGCGGCGAGCTGTACCGTCAGCTCAAGGAGCGCGGCGTACTGGTGCGCCATTTCTCCCGCCCGGAGATCGCGGACTACAACCGCATCACTATCGGGACGAAGGAGCAGATGGACATTCTGCTCAACACCATCCGAACCATTCTGGAGGCCTGCTGAATGAGAAGCGCCGAAATTTATCGAAAAACCGCCGAGACCGACATTGCGCTGAAGCTGGAGCTGGACGGCACCGGCAAAAGCGAGATCGACAGCGGCGTCGGATTTCTCGACCATATGCTGACGCTGTTTGCAAAGCACGGGCGCTTTGACCTGACGGTGAAGTGCGCCGGCGATACGCAGGTGGACGACCACCACAGCGTGGAGGACATCGGCATCGCGCTCGGTCAGGCCTTTACGAAAGCGCTCGGCGAAAAGCGCGGCATCGTCCGCTACGGAAGCTGCATCCTGCCGATGGATGAGTCGCTCATCCTCACCGCCGTGGATCTCTCCGGCAGGACGTTTCTGGGCTTTGATCTGCGCATCCCGACGGCGCGCGTCGGCAGCTTTGATACCGAGCTGGTCGAGGAATTCTTTTATGCGTTTGTGCGCACCTGCCCCTGCGCGCTCCATCTGCGGAAGCTGGCGGGCAAAAATGCGCACCACATCATCGAGGGCGCGTTTAAGTCCGCGGCGAGAAGCCTGCGGGCGGCGGTCGCCGTCGAGGAACAGTTTAAGGACGAGATCCCGTCCACGAAGGGAGTTCTCTGATGATCGCAATCGTTGATTACGGCGTGGGAAACCTGTTTTCCCTCAAAAGCTCCTTTGCCGCTGTCGGCGCGGACGCAGTCGTTACGGGCGATGCGGCGGTGCTGCGCAGCGCGGAGAAAATTCTCCTGCCCGGCGTCGGCGCTTTCGGCGACGCGGCGGACAAGCTGCGCGCCGGCGGTCTTGACAAGGTCGTCATTGAGCAGGCGAGGGCAGGGAAGCCGCTGCTCGGCATCTGCCTCGGGATGCAGCTCCTCTTTGAAAAAGGCTACGAGTACGGCGAGCACGACGGGCTGGGACTCATCCCCGGCGCGGTGAAGCCAATCGCGGACGTCATCCCCGCCGGCCTGAAGATCCCGCACATCGGCTGGAACGGACTGAATTTCAAGCGCGGCTGCCCGCTGTTCCGCCATATCAGGGACGGCGAGTGCGTCTATTTCGTCCATTCGTTCTATGCCGCGGACTGCGAGGACTATGTCACCGCGACCGCCGAGTACGGCGCGCCCCTGACCGCCTGCGTACAAAACGGCAATGTCTTCGGCTGCCAGTTCCACCCGGAAAAGAGCGGCAAGGTCGGTCTGAGCATCCTCCGTGCATTCTGCGAGATGGAGGTGGGCGCATGATTCTGTTTCCGGCGATCGACCTCTATGAAGGCAAGGCGGTGCGCCTTTATAAAGGCGACTACGCGCAGATGACCGTTTACAGCGAGCACCC
>JAZQNZ010000268.1:0-3198 GCA_045627665.1 Oscillospiraceae bacterium | reverse complement strand
CGAAAGCAGGCAAAGGGCGAGCGAAGGAAGGGACACTTTCGATTGTGTCCCTCCCTTAGCAAACACACCCCGCAACGACCAAGGGGGCGCTGCGGCGCCCCCGTTGGATTCCCCTGGGGGGATTGCCGCACAGCCGCGGCTACGCAGTGCCGCGGCGTCACTTCCCGCGTAAGCGGGCGCGCCCTTTGCGCGCAAGCGCAAGCTTGAAAACTCCATGGGTTTCCAAAGGGCCGCAGCCTTTTGGCGACTCTTTTCCATATTTCTCTTCGCAGAGAAATATGTCCGTCGGAGACAAGGCGGGTAATCTTCCGTCGGAGACGTCGGAACCGGCAAACGTATTTGTTATGTAAACTGATTTGAAAGGTGCGGTGGACGTGAAATGAATACTTTTTCCCTCAAACCGAATATGCTGCTCGGCGTTTCCTCCGCTGCGACCGAAGTTGACGGCGGCTTACTGGATTCCACATGGAACGACTGGTATGTTAAGGGCTGCATTCGTGACGGGAGCGACCCCGCTGCTGCGGCGCAGCACTGGCAGCGCTGGCGCGAAGATGTACTTCTGATGCACCGCCTCGGCATCCAGACTTACCGCCTCGGCATTGAGTGGGCGCGCGTGGAGCCGGAGGAGGGCGTTTTCGACGAGGAAGCGATTGCTCATATCAAGGAAGAGCTGATGCTTCTGATCGCGCTCGGCATCAAACCGATGGTGACGCTCCACTATTTTTCCGAGCCGATGTGGTTTGCGGATAAGGGCGGCTTTGAGAAGTATGACAATGTCCGCTGCTTTCTTATCTATGTAGAGCACATTGTGCGCGAGATCGGACACCTTGTTCCGGAGTATATCACCATCAACGAGCCGAACAGCTATGCGGTCAACGGGTATCTTTTCGGACTTTGGCCGCCGGGGAAGAAGAGCGCCTCCGCTGCAGCGAATGTCATGAGCAATCTTGCCTCGGCACACATCAAGGCCTACCGCCTGATCCATGACGTCCGCCGCTCTCTCGGGTTCCGCGACACAAAGGTGAGCTTTGCGATCCATTTGCGTATGTTTGAACCGAAAAACCGCATCAATCCGCTGAATCTGACGACTGCGGTTCAGGCGGAGCGCTGGTTTCAGACGGCGCTGACCGAGGCAATGGTGACGGGTGAATTTCACCGTCCGCTCCGCAGCAACGGACGCGACCGCAAGGGGACATACTGCGATTTTTACGCTGTGAGCTATTACACGCGCTGCGTGGTGAACGGCTTTTCGAATGCAATGCGCGAGGACTGCTTTAAAAACGATCTCGGCTGGGAAATCTACCCCGAGGGTATCCTCCGCGCCTGCCGCGGACTGGAAAAGCTGCGCGCCATGCCGATCTATATCACGGCGAACGGTACCTGCGACCAGAATGACAGCTTCCGCAGCCGCTTTATCTATGAGCATCTGAAGCTTTTGTGCGAGAGCAAGCTGCCCGTCAAGCGCTACTACTATTCCAACTTTACCGATGGTTTTGAATGGAATAACGGCGCATGGGCCCGCTTCGGACTTGTTCAGACAGACGCTGAGACGATGGAGCGTACGGTCAAGCACAGCGGCGAATTTTACAGCAAGATCATCAAGCACGGCGGCGTAACGGAAAAAATGTACGAAAAATACGTCGCGGGGCAGGAATACCATTTCTGACACGGCGGAACTTCAACCGGGGAGGCAAAACGAGTATGCCGAAAAAAACGCAGAGAAACACCCGCGGCAGGATCGTGTCGGCGGCGTGGAAACTCTTTTATGAGCAGGGGTATGAGGACACGACGGTTGAAGACATCATCGACCTGTCGGGGACGAGCAAGGGGACATTTTACCATTACTTTGAGGGCAAGGACGCCCTGCTCGGCACGCTGAGCGTTTTGTTCGATGAAAAGTATGAAGAGCTGATCCCGACGATCGCGCCGGACATGAATGCGCTGGATGTTCTGGCTTACCTGAACCGCGAGCTGTTTTCCATGATTGATTCCAGCATTCCGCTTGAATTGCTGGCGCGGCTGCTTTCCACACAGCTTACCACCCGCGGCGAAAAGCATCTGCTCGACCGCAACCGCGTTTACTTCCGCCTTCTGCGCGAAACGGTGGCAAAGGGGCAGGAGCAGGGAGAGATCCGCACGGATGTGACCGTGAATGAGATCATCAAAGCCTATGCGCTGATGGAGCGCGCACTGATGTATGACTGGTGTCTCTGCGGCGGGGAATACAATCTGAGCCGATACAGCGCCGATATGATGCAGATGTTTTTGCAAAATTACAAAAAATAATCATTCGACTATTTTTCGTATAGACTGCGTTCTATTAAATATTTCTCTGATAATTAAGTAAAAATTCATATATTTGAGAACGGAGTATGGACATGTGTTCATACTCCGTTCTCTATTGAAGTCCAGATTGATTTATGGTATGATACTGTCGTTGCTGAAAAAACAGAAAGAGGAGTAATATCAACCAATGAACGCAGAAGTTATCGTTTTTATCATCTACCTTGCATTTATGCTCGGGATCGGCATCTATTTCTTTGTGAAGAGTAAAGACGCCGGCGAGAAAGACTACTTCCTCGGCGGACGTCAGATGGGTCCCTGGGTCTCCGCACTTTCCGCCGGCGCGTCCGATATGAGCGCATGGGTCCTGATGGGTCTGCCCGCCTCCATTTACGCGATGGGCATCGGTCAGGCATGGATCGCCATCGGCCTTGCCATTGGCTATACGCTGAGCTGGCTGTTTGAGGCACCCCGCCTCCGCAAGTTCACCATCGCCGCGAACGACTCCATCACGGTTCCCCAGTATCTGAGTAACCGCTTTCTTTCCAAGAATAAGGCGCTGCAGATCGTCTGCGCGATCATTTTCCTTGTGGCCTACACCATCTATGCGGCTTCCTCCATGAAAGCCTGCGGCACCCTGTTCCACACGGTGATCGGCGTGGACGAAAAGGTTGCAATGTACATCGCGGCAGTCGTCATTCTGGTCTACACCTTCCTCGGCGGCTTCAACGCCGTCTGCTGGACGGACTTTTTCCAGGGGCTGCTGATGCTTGCGGCTCTGCTGATCGCTCCCATCTTCGCCCTGTTCGTCATCAACGGCGGCGGCGCCGCAGCCAGCGCTGCAGCCCTGCCGGACGGCTACTGGAATCTTTTCTCCAACTGGAAGGACATCGTTTCCGGTCTCGGCTGGGGTCT
>JAZQNZ010000267.1:0-13944 GCA_045627665.1 Oscillospiraceae bacterium | reverse complement strand
TACCTGATTGGTAATGGTAACGGTTTTAACGACCATGATTCTCACTCCTTGTCGTTTTAGTTGGCTGTATTTTAGCAAAAAATTTATATTCCGTCAATATGTTTATTGTGTTTTGTCGATTTGACGGAAAGCGTCTTGTCCGCTTGTCGGCTTTTACCGCAGTTCCACAACGGTAACGCCCATTTCTCCTTCACCGAAATTTCCGTGGCGGAAGCTCTTCACCAGCTTATTATGCTTCAGTGCGTTCTGCACCGCGGTACGCAGGGCTCCGGTGCCCTTGCCGTGGATAATCGTCACCTGTTTCAGCTTTGCCATCACGGCGCTGTCAAGATAACGCTCCATCTGCAGCACGGCCTCGTCGCTCATCATGCCTCGCAGATCGATCTCTGGGGCGACGGACATGGTACGCAGCGCCGCTGCAGATTTTTCTGCAACAGACTTGACTTCCACCTTACCCCCCTCGATAAGCAGTACTTCATCTTCCCGGGCGCTCACCTTCATGATCCCTGCCTGCAGCTGCAGCGTGCGGTCGGGCGCGATGGAAAGAACGGTGGCCTTCACGCCCATGGACTTGATCTGCACCGTGTCGCCCACCACCAGCGGGCGTGCGGAGACCTGCTCCGGCTCCTCGGCAGCGACCTTCTCTGCCAGCGCATCGTCCGCGTCGTTCATGCTGCGGCGCAGCGCTGCCCGGGCTTCGTTGACCTCCTGATGGTCCTTGTTTTTGCTCTCAAGCTTCCGGATCCGGTCAAGCTCCTCAAACACGCTCTCCGCCTGGTGCCTGGCGTCGTCAAGGATCTGCTGCGCCTCCCGTTTCGCTTTCAAATCGGCTTTTTCAAAGCGCACGGAAAGCTCCGCCTTGAGTTTCGCGGACTGTCTGGCATTTTCCTCCGCCTCCCGCAGCTTTCTCGAGATCTCCAGCTTGTCTTTTTCCAGAAGCTGGCGCTGCTGCTCCAGCTTTTCAAGCACTTCCTCCATGCTCGCGCTCTCGGCGTTGACGCGGCTCTTTGCATCTTCGATGATATCCTCCGGCAGACCGAGCCGGCGGGAAATTGCAAAGGCGTTGGATTTCCCGGGGATGCCGATCAGCAGATGATAGGTCGGGCGCAGGGTCTCAACGTCAAACTCGCACGAAGCATTCTGAACGCCCTTCTGCGTGGTCGCATAGACCTTCAGTTCGGCGTAGTGGGTCGTCGCGGCGATGATGGCGCCCGCGCGGCGTGCGCGCTCAATGATTGCAATGGCAAGCGCCGCGCCCTCCGTAGGATCGGTGCCTGCGCCCAGCTCGTCAAACAGCAGCAGCGTATCCTCGCCGCATTCCTCCAGCACGCCGACGATATTCGTCATGTGGGCGGAAAATGTTGAAAGGCTCTGCTCGATGCTCTGCTCATCGCCGATATCCGCAAGCACCTTGCGGAACACCGGCACGCAGCTCCCGTCCGCCGCCGGGATATGCAGTCCGCACAGTGCCATCACAGAGAGCAGACCCATCGTCTTGATGGAAACGGTCTTACCGCCGGTGTTCGGGCCGGTTATAACGAGGGTATCGAATTCCGAGCCGAGGCGCACATCAATGGGAACCGCAGTACCTTTCTGCAAAAGCGGATGGCGGGCGCGCTTGAGATTCAGCTCGTGTTCGCTGATCGCAGGCTCGTCGGCATCCATTGCGTAGCTCAGCTTTGCCTTGGCAAAGATCATATCCAGTTCGACGAGCGTAACATAGTCACGGTCAATGTCCTCCCGGAAGGAGGCGCACTCCGCGCTCAGCTCCGCAAGGATCCGTTCGATCTCCTGCCGCTCCTTAATTTTCAGTTCCCGGATCTCGTTATTTGCCTTCACCGCGCCCATCGGCTCAATAAATACGGTTGCGCCGGAGGAAGAAACATCATGTACAAGTCCCGGAATATCCGCTTTGTGCTCCGCCTTGACGGGAACGACATAGCGGTCGGAGCGTGTGGTGATGATCGCCTCCTGCAGTGCCTTGGCATAGGACGGCGAGCTGATAATTTTCTGCAGCGCCTCGCGCACCTTGGAGCCTGCGACGCGCAGCTTGCGGCGGATATCGGCAAGGTCATGACTCGCGCCGTCCGCGATCTCGTCTTCCCCGATGACGGAAGTGGTGATTTTTTCCTCAAGGTATTTATTCGCGGTCAGTGAACGGAACAAAGCTGCAAGCTCTCCCCTGCCGCTCTCGTCTCCCTCGGCATAGGCTTTGGCCTGACGGGCGCATTGCAGGAGCGACGCGATATTCAGCAGCTCGCGCGTGTTGAGAACGCCGCCCAGATCCGCGCGCGCCAGCGAGCCGCGCACATCCCGTGCGCCGGAAAACGACGGGCTGCCGCGCAGCACCATCATTCCTTTCGCCGCGCTGGTCTCCCCGAGCCGGCGGCGCACTTCATAAGCGGAGTCCGAGGGCGTCAGCGTGCGGCACAGTTCCTTTGCGCCTTCGCTGTTTGCCTGTGCGGCAAGCATATCCAGCACTGCCGGAAGCTCCAGTGTGCACAGTGTTTTTTCATATCTGTTCATATTAATCATCCATTCTGCCGATTCGCGTTAGCACAAATAGTAATGAAAAGGCTGCATCTTATCACGCGAAGCGGCGGAATGATAAGATGATTATTATTTAAATCAGGTATAGTGCGAAAGGAACTTTCACACTATATATCCTCTTGATTCAGACTGACAGTTTTCCAATAGTCAAGTGCGCCGAACCCGCGTTCAAGCTGAGCCAGCGCATACGCTTCGCAGATCTCGCCAAGCTGCTTTTCCGCCGCCGGAGGGATCGCAAATGAAAAGATCTTTTTCGGATCCGCGCAGGTAATGTAACGCATTGCCTCCGCCGTTTCCGCAGTGACCGGCAGGGAGATCCCGGGCGTCCCCGGCGGGCAGTGCCGGCAGTGGATGCAGCCGCCGTTGAGCGAAAACACCGGATCCTCCGGAGTTTCCTTCCCGCAAACCGGGCAGCCGTCCAGCAGCGGTTCAAAGCCGGAAAGGCAAAGCAGCCGCAGTTCAAACGCGCTTTTGATGTGGCGGGCAGGGTAAAGCTCCCGGCTGAGCGCATAAAGGCTGTTCAGTCCGAGCTGCAGCAGTCCCGGATTGGGGTTGTCCTCATCTGTCACCGCCTCCAGTACCTCAGCAAAATAGCTGCCGAGCGCCAGCTTTTCAATGTCGTTTCGCAGCGGCAGAAACTGTTCGATCGTCTCCGCCTCATTGATGCTCCATTTCCCGGAATTGCCGAACAACGTCATCTCGGAGTAGCAGAACATCTGTGCCGCCGCGCCGTAGCGGCAGCTTTTCCGCAGCGCGCCGGAAGCTTTGACGGTCATTTTTCCGTCCCGCTCCGTCAGAACGGTAAGGATCTTATCCGCCTCTTTGTATTTTACCTCGCGCAGCACAAGCGCTTTTGCTGTGTGAAACATTCTATGTATCACTCCGGTTCAGAGCGACGCGGAGGGCATCCCGTCCGCCCGCGGCTCGGTTTTTCTGTCCGTTTCCCTGTTTACGTCATGCCGGCCGCCTGTACTGTTTGTCTCCGCACGGTACAGCAGATAACACATCGGGTCGCCGGTCTCACAGAAAAGATTCCAAAGCTGCTGTTCCATCGCCGTCCCGCCTCCGTTCAAAGCGGCATTCACTGCCGCTCACGGAATTAGTATGGTACAGCCGTGCCGGAATATCTCTGGCAATTTCTGTCTTCCCCCTGCGTTTTACTGTTTGTCCGACATGGAGATAAACATATCCCAGTCGGTCGGCATTGTCAGTTTTCCGACCGTGGAAACAGGATCGATCCCGAGAAACAGCTCTTCATAGTCAAGGATCATGAAAGAAAAGCTGATATTCATTCGCGTCATCACATCGTCGAGCGAATAGTTGCAGAGCTCTTCAATCATGTTGATGCGGTAGTTGACGGTGTTGCGGTGAACGTTCAGTTTCTGCGCGCAAAGCGTTGCATTGCAGCTGCATTCAAGATAGACGCGCAGTGTTTCGTAAAGCTGCGTGCCGAATTTTCGGTCATAGCGGATGAGACCGATCAGGCCGGGCTGGCAGAGATAGGAAACATTGCCGAATTTATGATAGCGCACTGCCGTTTCGATGCAGAGATCTACCATAAAATACATATTATAATCTTTATAGTAAAAAACGCGCTGATTCTTGTCCTGAGAAAAAACACGTCCGAGCCGTGTTGCGGCAGCTGCCTGAATATAGAGCGAACGAAGCGAGGTCAGAAATTTTGTGCAGTTGCCGATGCCGGCATAGCCATCGAACTGCTCCAGCAGCTCTGTCAACTGCTTTCGGTCGAACTCCAGCTCATCGTAGTAATCGTTTTTCGCTGCAAGAACAACCATCCCGTTATTATATACCGCAACAGAGCTGCGCGGAAAGATCTCCTTCAGGTGGCCGGAAATATAATTGAACGGCACGCGCTGAGACTGCTTCTGAAACTTAATGACAACCGGGTGGTACTGCTCCCCTTTCACCATATCGGGGCTCAGCCGACGGCGCTGCTCAATCTCGTCCGGATCGGTGATTTTCTGGTCGATGATATCGCCGATGAGGATGCTGACCGCGTCCGTAAAATACTGCCGCAGAGACTGATCGGTCAGAACGCGCGGCTTGATTGTCCGTGTCAGATCATCAAGGAACGCAAGAACATACCCTTCGTTCTCGTCCTCGGGACATTCCATCAGTACGCGCGCCGCCGTGCGGTCTCCCTGGCGAATCACCTGATCGGCAACACGCACATCGCCGTAAGTGAAGAAAATGCGCTCAGTATGCAGCATCGCCTTTTCCGTGTAAAGCATTTCCCGTGCGCGCTCATAGGTCATTTTGTCCGCTTCCTTCAGCTCCCGGAACACTTCAAGGCACGGCAGCCCGCCGTCCTCCAGCGTGACGCGCTGGAAAAAGGAGTTGACGATGGCAAGCGGTCGACCGGCTTTTTCCGCGGTCAGTTTCGTCAGCATCTGCAGATCCTCAGTCGAGCGAAGAAGGCTCAGCCAGTTGTCATAGGAGTGCAGCTTTTTCGTAATAAAATTATGAAGCTGCACAACCGAGCCCTGAAAAACAACAAGATTGCGATAGCCGTCGTCCGGTGTCATGCCGTCGGGAAAGCTATCCCCCTCCGCGCAGAGGAAGCAGCTTCCGCCGCAGTTTTCCGGGGCTTTTTCCGGGAGGTCGCGCCAGTCACCGACATAGAAATACTGATCAAGAAACGGCTCCTCGCCGTCAAAAAGAAGCGCGTTGCGGTTTGCCGGCATGGAAATGCCGTCGAGCCGCGCAAACACAATTCTGTCCCGGATTTCCCGCAGAAGCAGATCCATTGTCAGCATATCATGATTCCTCTCCTCGTCTGTGCGAAGCGAACAAATGGGTTTTTCCGGTGATGAGCAGTCTTGCACTTCGCACGGTCAGAATTCGCAAATTGAAAACCCATATTGGATAATTGCCAAAATTCCGCACAACATATCCCATCGTTTTCATAATTATAACGGCATTCATCCATGAAGTCAACACTTCCGCAGATTGTTCACCGTGCACATAAATATTTTTTCATCACTGTCCGCAATGCACATTGCGAAACAATGGCAACGGCAGTATGATGTGTTTGAAGTATGAAATGTATCTCTGTACATTTTCGAAAAAAGTACGGAATCAAATATTTTTCGAGGAGGACACAAGCAATGGGAAACGGCCCGCTCAGCGGCATCAAGGTTCTCGATCTCACGCAGTTTGAAGCCGGCACGGTCTGCACGGAGTCTCTTGCCTGGCTCGGCGCCGAAATCTGGAAGGTCGAGCGTCCCGGCAAAGGCGAACTCGGACGTTATTCCGCAGTTGAGCCCAATATTGATACCTACGGCTTCATTATTCTGAATATGAACAAGAAGTCCATCACCTGCAATCTCAAGACCCCCGAGGGCATTGCTCTCATCAAGCAACTGCTCACCAGGGTAGACGTTATTGCGGAAAACATGGGTCCCGGTTCCATTGAGCGTCTGGGTCTCAGCTATGAAGAATGCAAAAAGATCAACGATAAGATCGTCTTTGCCTCCATCAAGGGCTTTGCCAGAAACAGCCCCTATGCCGATTATCCAGCGTTTGATCCGGTTGCAACCCACACCGGCGGCTTTGTCTCCGTCACCGGTCTCCCCGATATGCCCGTCAAGTCCGGCGTCAGCGTTGCGGACTCCGGAACCGGTCTGACCACCGCCATGGCAATCATCGCAGCACTCTATCAGGTCAAGACGCAGGGCATCGGCCAGCGCGTGGATGTTGCCATGCAGGACTTTATCATCGGTCTCGGCCGCTCCGGCTGGGAGCCCTACTATAACACCGGCAAGCCCCCGCGCCGTGTCGGCAACGGTATGCCTTTGGAGGATGTTGCCCCCTCCAACACCTATCCCTGCAAGCCCGGCGGCCCGAACGATTTCATCCATATCTACTGCTCCCGTGCGCCCGGCAGCAAGAATTTTGCAAGCCTCTGTCAGGTCATCGGCCGCGAGGATCTCATCGACGATCCCCGCATGGTCACGCCGCAGTCCCGCTTCCAATACCGCGAAGAGCTGGATGCCATCATCACCGAATGGACGATGCAGCACACCAAGCAGGAAGCCATGGAACTGCTCGCCAAGGCGGACGTTCCCTCCGGCGCTCTGCTTGACATTGACGATATTGCGCACGATCCCTCCTATATTGAGACCGGCATGGTTGTTGAAGTGGAGCATCCGCAGCGCGGCAGGCTGAAGGTTCCCGGCTTTGCACCGAAGATGAGTGAGAACAATATCGATTACGAATGCTCCCCCGCGCTCGGCGGCAGCAACGACGAAATCTACGGCGGTGTTCTCGGACTCAGCGCAGAAGAGATCCGCGAGCTGAAGGAAAAGAAAATCATCTGATCCGTTTATTATGATATGTATTCCCTTCGGGGCGTATATATAATTTTTTGTAAATCCAATTTTTTAAGGAAGGACGAAAAACACAATGAAAAAGATCATCGCACTGGTTCTCGCACTGGTCATGGTTTTCGCTCTGGCCGCCTGCGGCAGCAAGACCGAAGCTCCCAAGACCGACGCTCCTGCAGCTCCGGCAGCTCCTGCAGCCCCCGCAGCAGAGCCCATCGCTCCCGAAAAGGGCGACGGCAAGTACACCCCGTCTGACGAGACTCTGGTCGTTGCCAACAAGGGCAACCCCACCGGTCTGTGCCACCTGATCGTCACCGCTGTCAGCGCCAACAACGCCACCCTCAGCTCCATGTACGACAGACTGGTCGCTTATGACTATGAGACCAACACCGTCGTTCCCTCTCTGGCTGAGTCCTGGGAGCAGATCGACGACACCCACGTCCGCTTCTTCCTGAGAAAGGACGTCAAGTCCCACGCCGGCGATCCCTTCACCGCAAGCGACGTTATCTTCACTGTCACCACCGGTCAGGAAGGCGGCAAGCTGTCTAACTACTACAGCATGTTCAACCTCGCCGAGTGCAAGGCCGAAGACGATTACACCGTTGTTCTGGCTACCAACACCGTCGATCCTTTCTTCCTCTACACGCTGTCCAACACCCCGCTGGCCATGATCGTTGAGAAGTCCACCGAGAAGGACGGTCTGGATGCGCAGGGTCTGAATCCCACCGCCGCTACCGGCCCCTACAAGTTTGTTGAGTGGGCTGACGGCTCCTATGTTAAGCTGACCCGCAATGAAGATTACTGGGGCGGCGTTCCCTATTACAAGGATGTTGAGATCCGCATCATCACCGAGGCTTCTGCCCGCGTTATGAACCTTGAATCTCACGACATCGACATCGCTCTCGATCCCGATGTCAACGCTCTGGCAGCTCTGGAAGGCAACCCCGACTTCAGCATCGTCAACCTGCCCACCACCAACATCACCACCATCTATCTGAACTGCTCCAAGGCTCCGTTCAACGATGCAAACCTCCGCAGAGCTGTTGCCTGCGCTCTGAACTATGAAGCCAACCTGAAGATCGCTGTCGGCGGCTACGGTACCCTGACCGACACCTTCCTCCCCGCAAACAACGTCTGCTACTCTTCTCAGCCCAACTCCCTGTACCACAACGACATCGAGGCTGCCAAGAAGTATCTGGCTGAGTCCGCATACGCCGGCGGCGTTTCTTTTGAGCTGATCTACGCCGAGAACCCCACCTTCGCAGCATTTGCTGAGATGATGCAGGGTCAGCTGGCTGAGCTGGGCATCACCGTTACCCTGACTCCGCTCGCATCCTCCGAGTTTGACGCCAGACTCTGCGCCGGCGACTTCGAGGCTGAAATCATCAACTCCTCTAACCCCGACCCCGCTGTCCAGATGAAGTACTATGACAGCCGCATTGACTTCAACACCATGCGCGGCGGCTGCGGCTTCATGGATGCCAGCGACGAGCTCCTCGCTCTCATGGACGAGGCAAGAGTTACCATCGACGCTGAAAAGCGTCTTGAGATCTATGACAAGATCCAGAACATCCTCTGCGAAGAGTGCCCCGCTCTGCCCGTGTACTCTCCCAACAAGCTCTGCGCCATGGACTCCGACATTCTCGGCGTTTCTCTGACCGAGTTCTGCGACATTGACTGGTCCAAGGCATACAAGGCAAACTGATCGACTCCATCGCACATTCCGATACACAAGCAAACCGTATCAAGGTCTGCGGGCGGTTCTCCTGCCCGCAGACCGCCTGAATTTATCCTGCAATCCATACTGTTTCTGAATCCGCTTCCCGTGGGAGCTGAAGGAGGGATAAGATGCTTAAGTACATAATCAAACGTCTTCTCTGGATGATTCCGGTCATCCTGGGCGTGCTAATTATCGTTTTCGTACTCAGCGAGATCACGCCCGGTGATCCCGTCGATAACATTGTCGGTACCGACGCCACCGTGGAAGCCCGTGAGGCCGCCCGTGAGGCATACGGCTTCAACGATCCGGCGCTTGTCCGGTTTTTCCGCTATGTGAAGGGTATCGTCACCCGCGGTGACCTTGGTACCTCCTACACCAACGGTCAGCCCGTTCTCGGTGAGCTGAGCCAGCGTTTCCCCGTTACCATCAAACTGACGCTGCTGTCGGTTTTCGTTGCGCTGGTGATTGCCTTGCCGCTCGGCGTCATTTCCGCCGTCAAACAATATTCCTGGGTCGATAACGTGACGATGGTCGGCGCACTGTTTTTCGTGTCCATCCCGCAGTTCTGGATGGCGCTGATGATGCTCCTGCTGTTCTCCGTGAAGATGAACATTCTGCCCGCCAGCGGAATCGAAAACCCGCTGTGCTGGATCATGCCGGTCGCAATGATCGGTCTGAACAACGTCGGCAACCTCGCACGTGTCACCCGCTCCAGTATGCTGGAGATCATTCGTCAGGACTATATCAGAACCGCCAAGGCAAAAGGTCAGAAGAATTCTCTCGTCATTATGAAGCACGGTCTGAGAAACGCTCTGATCCCCGTCATTGCAAACGTCGGCAACACGATCGGCGTTTCCCTCGGCGGCGCTGTTGTGGCAGAGAGCATTTTCTCCATCCCCGGCGTCGGTCAGTATATGCTCACAGCCATAAACGCCAGAAACTGGCCCGCTGTTCAGGGCGGTATCATTATGCTGGCATTCGCATTCAGTATCGTCATGCTCCTTGTCGACCTCGTCTACACCTTCGTAGACCCGCGTCTGAAGTCCGAGTTTGACGCCAAAAACAAAATCGTCCGCAAAAAGAAGAGAGAGGAGGCTGCTGCATAATGGCTAAGATGGTCACTCCGGAAATGATTAAGATCAACAAGCGTCTTGCCAGAGAAAACCGCGGTCTCAAAGGAAAGCCCTCTTCCCCCGGCAGAGAAGCATGGCTGCGTCTGAAGCGCAACCGCCTCGCTGTTGTCGGCATGATTATCCTGATCCTGCTTGTCCTTATCGCAGTTTTCGCAAGCGTGATCGCTCCGTATAACTACGCCGAGCAAAACTATGACGCAGTTTTGCTCAAGCCCTGCCTTGAGCACCCCTTCGGCACCGACAACTTCGGCCGCGACATTCTCAGCCGCGTTATTTACGGAACGCAGATCTCTTTCCCCATCGGCTTCCTCTGCGTATTCCTTGCCTACACCATCGGCGGCTTTTTCGGCGCCATCGCTGCATACTTCGGCGGTAAGGTCGATATGATCATCATGCGAATCATGGACATTTTCCAGTCCATTCCTCCCATGCTGATGGCAATCGCCGTCGCCGCCTCACTCGGCACCGGTGTTGTCAATCTTGTTCTCGCAATTTCCATCAGCACAATCCCCGCACGATCCCGTATCGTGCGTTCCGCGATCCTGTCCGTCAAAAACAGCGATTACATTGAGTCCGCCCGCGCCATCGGTGCCAGCAGCGCACGTCAGCTCCTGAAGTATATGCTGCCCAATGCGCTCGGCCCGATCCTCACGAACGTGACTTTCAGTATCGCGACCGCCATCCTGACCGTCTCCTCCCTGAGCTATCTCGGTCTGGGTATCGCGCCTCCCACGCCGGAATGGGGCGCAATGCTCTCCGCCGGCCGTTCTCTGATGCGCAGCGCACCGCACGTTCTGATCTTCCCCGGCATTGCAATCATGATCACTGTTCTTGCGCTGAATCTTTTCGGCGACGGTCTGAGAGATGCGCTTGACCCGCGTTTGAAGTAAGGAGGTTGCACAGCTATGAGTGAACCTATCCTGAATATCGAAAATCTCGTTGTTCATTACGAGACCCGCAGCGGTGTTGCAGAAGCGGTCAACAACGTCAGCTTCTCCATCATGCCCGGCGAGACACTTGGCCTGGTCGGCGAGACCGGTGCAGGCAAAACCACCATTGCACTGACCATTATGGGTCTGCTTCCCGTCCCCGGCGGTCACGTCGTACAGGGCAAGATCGAGCTCGACGGCGAGGACATCACCCAGTATATGACCAAGCGCCGCAACCGTGTCAAAATCGACGACAAGCAGTTCCGCAAGATTCGCGGTAACAAGGTCGGCATGATTTTCCAGGACCCCATGTCCGCTCTCAACCCGGTCTATACCGTCGGTGAGCAGATCGCCGAGGTAATCCGTCTGCACAACGAGGTTTCCAGAGCGGAAGCCACGAAGCGCGCCGTGGACATGATGGAGCTTGTCGGCATCCCCGGCACCCGCTACAACAACTATCCCCATGAGTTCTCCGGCGGCATGAAGCAGCGTATCGTCATCGCAATGGCGCTCGCCTGCAATCCCAAGCTTCTGATCGCCGACGAGCCCACCACCGCGCTGGACGTTACCATTCAGGCGCAGGTGCTGGAGCTGATGCGCGGCCTGCGGGAGAAATTCAACACAGCAATGCTGATGATTACCCACGACCTCGGCGTTGTGGCAGACATCTGCGACAAGTGCGCCGTGATTTACGCCGGCGAGATCGTTGAATACGGCACGGTTGAGCACATCTTCAATAATCCCTGCCATCCCTACACGCTGGCTCTGTTTGCCGCGCTTCCCAGTCTGGACGACGATGTGGATCGCCTTCACTCCATTGAGGGACTGATGGCTGACCCGATGGATCTTCCCACCCACTGCACATTCCATGATCGCTGCCATATGCGCTGCGAGGGATGCGCCGACGTGGATCCTGTCGCCGTTGAGGTCGAGCCGGGTCACTTTGTGAAGTGCTGCAAATTCTGCGGCAGTGAGAAGAAGGAGGAGGAACAGGCATGAGTACGCTTTTGGAAGTCAGAAATCTGAAAAAGTATTATCCTGTTGTAAACGGTACACTGCACGCAGTTGACGACGTCTCCTTCTCCATGCAGGAGGGTGAAACACTTGGCGTTGTCGGAGAATCCGGCTGCGGCAAATCCACCCTCGGCAAGACCATCCTGCGCCTGACGAACCCAACCTCCGGTGAGGTCATCTACAACGGTCAGGACATTGCTTCCCTCCCTGACAAGGAGTTTCTGAAGCTCCGTCCCGAGCTGCAGATGATCTTTCAGGACCCCATGTCCTCACTGAACCCACGTATGAGCATCAAGCAGCAGATCGAAGAGCCGCTGCTGATCTACAAGCGTTACCCCGACAAAGAAGAGCGCGAAAAGAAGGTTCTTGAGCTGATGGACACCGTCGGTCTTGCCCGCCGCTACGCCGATATGTATCCCCACGAGCTGGACGGCGGCCGCCGCCAGAGAATCGGCATCGCCCGTGGTCTTTCTCTTGAGCCGAAGCTCATCGTCTGTGACGAGCCTGTTTCCGCGCTGGACGTTCTGATTCAGGCGCAGATCCTCAACCTCCTTCAGGATCTCCAGAAGGAAAAGGGACTTACTTATATGTTCATCACGCACGACCTTTCCGTCGTCAAGCACATTTCCAACAACATCTGCGTCATGTATCTGGGGCAGATCGTCGAGCAGTGCGAAACGAAGCGCCTGTTCAGCCGCACGCTGCACCCCTACACCAAGGCGCTTCTCTCCGCAATCCCCGTGCCCTCTCTCACAAATCGCAGAGAGCGGATTCTCCTGAAGGGCGAGCTCACCTCCCCCATTGATCCGAAAAACTGCTGTCGTTTTGCTCCCCGCTGCATCCACGCAACGGAGCAGTGCTTTGCCTGCGCTCCCGAGCTGAAGGATGTTGGAGGCGGTCACAAGGTTGCCTGCCACCGCGCTGCGGAGCTCAATGATCTCTCAGATGTCTGATCCTGAAACCATACAAAAAGTACCCCGTTCGTCATGAACGGGGTACTTTTTGTCTCAAGACATACCGTCTGCATTTATGATACATTCCCGGCAAATTCGTCGGACGCCTGACTCTCGTCCAGCAGAAAATCGTAAAGTATCTTCGTTGTGTCATCGGATTCCATATTGAAAACGTACACTCTGTCCGTTGTATGCGCCACGATGCAGGTATCCAGTCTGCTCAGAACATACATCTCATATTCTCCGTATTCCTCATTGTGATAAACACCGCTCCAGCATCGGCGTCCTTCCTCGCCTTCGACCAGTTCTCCGCGGTCAATGCTGTCGATCTCGCGGTATTCCAGAGATTCCAGCTCTTCATAGACGATGGTGCGCTGCTCGCCGGAGGGCAGCATGATGCTGAACTCCGTTTCGCCGAGAACAGGCGAAAAGTCACCGCCGACGATGGCGTCCTTCGCCAGAATGACAGCAACGATCACGAGTGCGCAGATAATCGTATCGCGCCAGCCGGTCATCTTCGCGCGCTGATACTCTTTCTGTACGGAAGTGCTTTCCGGCTCTGCTTCCCGTTTCGATCCAAAAAATCCCATAGTATTCACATCCAGTTCGGTCGTATTATTTGTTTGCGAAAAATCAGCTTATTTATCGCCGTAGCCGAAATTCTTCAGCAGAATATCGCTGTCACGCCAGTTTTCCTTGACTTTCACCCAGGTCTGCAAAAACACTTTGGTACCCATAAAACGCTCAATGTCATGCCGGGCGCTCTCTCCGATCTTTTTGAGCATTGCCCCCTGCTTTCCGATGATGATGCCCTTGTGGCTCGCCTTTTCGCAATAGATCGTCGCGTCGATTTCGATCACCTCGTCATCGCGCTCGATAAACCTTGTGATCTCCACCGCAGTACCGTGCGGGATTTCCTTGTCAAGACAGCGCAAAAGCTTCTCCCGCACCAGCTCCGCACACACCTGCCTGTCCGGCTGGTCGGTGTCCATGTCCTCAGGGAAAAGCGCCGGGCCCGGCTTGCAGTATTTCTCCATCTCGCGCATCAGTTCTTCCGTACCGATTTTGCGCATGGCGGAGATCGGAATGATCGCGTCAAAGGGATAAGCTTCGCTGTATGCGGCGATCACCGCGAGCAGTGCATCCTTCTCCACGGTGTCGATTTTGTTGATGACAAGAATGCAGCGGCAGCCGCTCGCGCGGATGCTCTCAATCAGGCCCGCCTCCTGCGCGCCGATGTTGGCGATCGGTTCAACGACAAGCAGCACCAGATCCACGTCCGGGATGCTCTCCTTTACA
>JAZQNZ010000266.1:0-3474 GCA_045627665.1 Oscillospiraceae bacterium | reverse complement strand
GCGGACGAGCTGCCGGAGAAGTATCTCCGCATGGCGTTCACGGACGGGCTGGAACGCGCCGTGTGCGACTATGTGGCCGGCATGACGGACGGTTACGCCATGGAGGTTTACGGTACCATCTTTATCCCCGCCGCCTGGAGCGAGAAATAATCCGCTCCGGCATATCTGTCACGGAAAGGGAGGTGTACAGGCCGTGGCGTTTTCAGAACAGTTCCTGCAGGATCTTGCGGACAGAAATGAACTGGTGGACCTGGTCGGCCACTATGTACACCTGACCCAGAAAAACGGGAGCTTTTGGGGCTGCTGCCCCTTTCACAACGAAAAAACGCCGTCGTTCCACGTTGTGCCGGACAAGCAGATGTACCACTGCTTCGGCTGCGGCAAGGGCGGCAGCGTCATCAACTTCATCATGGAGATCGAAAACCTCTCCTTTCCGGACGCGGTGGAATTTCTCGCACGGCGTGCCGGAATGGAAGTGCCGGACGACGGCACGGACAAAGCGGTTCGCAACCGGCGCGAGCGCCTGCTCTCCCTCAACCGCGAGGCAGCGCGCTTTTTCTACGGTGAGCTGACGAAGCCCACTGGGAAGCCCGCGCAGGATTACATAGCAAAGCGCGGCATCAGCGCAAAGATGGTAAAAAACTTCGGCCTCGGCTACGCGCCGGACAGCTTTTATGCGCTGACCGACGCCATGCACGACAAAGGTTATCAGGACTTTGAGCTCATCGACGCCGGTCTTGCCAACGCCAACAAAAACGGCCGCGGCGTACACGATATTTTCCGCAGTCGGCTGATGTTTCCCGTCATTGACGTGCGGGGCAACATCATCGCGTTTTCCGGGCGCATTCTCGGCGACGGCGAGCCGAAGTATCTCAACAGCCGCGAAACGCCGGTTTTCAGCAAAAGCCGCAACCTTTTCGGGCTGAATTTAGCGAAAAAATCCAAATCGGGATATATCTTGCTGGTCGAGGGCAATATAGACGTAGTTTCCCTGCACCAGGCCGGTTTTGACTCCGCGGTCGCCAGTCTCGGCACCTCGCTGACGCCGGAGCAGGCGCGGCTCATCACCCGCTACGCCGGCGAGGTCGTCATCGCCTATGACAGCGACGGCGCGGGACAGAAGGCCGCGCAGCGCGCCATCGGCATCCTTGAGCCGCTGGATCTGAAGGTAAAGGTCCTGCAGATGGAGGGCGCAAAAGACCCCGACGAATACATCAAGTCCCGCGGCGCGCCCGCATTCAGCAATCTGATCTCCGGCTCGGCAAACCACATGGAGTTTCAGCTCGGCAAAGCCGCGATGAACCGCGACATGAATTCCCCCGAAGAAAAGGTCGCTTTTCTGAAGGAGGCGGCGGCGATCATCGCAAAGCTGCCGAGTCCCGTGGAGCGCGAGGTTTACGCCATGCGCGCGGCGGAAACTGCCGACGTTGCAAAATCCGTCGTTGCGGAAGAGGTGGAGCGCGTCCGAAAGATGAAGCTCGCCGGGGCGCGGAAGCAGTCCGAGCGCGACGCGGTCCGCTCCGTCAACACTGCGGCGCAGCCGCGCGAGCGTTCGCTGCGGTACGAAAACAGCCGCTCCGCACTGGCCGAGGAGGGCGTGATCCGTCTCATGTATCTCGATCCCGCTCTGCTGGACGGCACCGACCTGCGGGCGGAGGAGTTTTCAAGTCCGCTGCTCGGCAGATTATACGGCATCCTCCGCGAAAAGGCGGAAGAACATACGCCGATCTCCATCGCGGCGCTGGGCGCCTGCTTCACGGCGGAAGAGATCGGGCACATCACAGCGCTGCTGCAAAAGCCGGAAGTGCTTTCCAACAGTGACAGGGCGCTGAGCGATTACATTGGTATCATCCGGGCGGAGCAGTCTGCGCGCACGGATTCAGACGACCTGCGGGAGCGCGCAGAAAGACTGAGAAAAACTAAAGGGTATGGTGGATAAACATGGCTGAAAAACAGAAAAACACAGACGAACTCGACGTTCAGGACACGGCGGCGCTGGAGGAAATGGCGAACAAGCTGCTCGCCGAGGCCGACGGCGGCGACTATACCGAGCCGTTCACGCTCATTGAGCTTCCGCCCGAAAACGCGCCGAAGAAAAAGTCCTCCTCCAGAAAGAGCTCCAAGAGTAAGGCCAAGGAGCCGGAGCAGGACCCTGAGATCGCCGACAAGACGCCGGAAGAAGTCCTGAACGCACTGCTGGAAAAGGGCAAAAAAGCCGGTCAGCTCACCAACAAGGAGCTGGAAGTCCTTGAAAAACTGAATCTGGACGCGGAAGCGACCGATAAATTCTACGAAGCGCTGGAAAGCGCCGGCATTGACACGATCATCGAGGAGGACGATTTCCTTCTGCCTCCCATTGATGACGATGCGCTGCCCGAGCTTGACGAGATCGAAGAGATCGAGGAAGTCACCGAGGAAGAGATGATGGAGACCGCCACCATGGTGGACACCTTCTCCACGGACGATCCCGTCCGTATGTATCTCAAGGAGATCGGCAAGGTGCCGCTCCTCTCCCCGGACGACGAGCTCGACCTTGCAAAGCGCATGGCAGACGGCGACGAGGAGGCAAAGCGCCGCATGGCGGAAGCCAACCTCCGTCTGGTCGTTTCCATTGCGAAGCGCTATGTCGGCCGCGGTATGCTGTTCCTCGACCTCATTCAGGAGGGCAACCTCGGTCTTATCAAGGCCGTTGATAAGTTTGACTACACCAAGGGCTACAAGTTCTCCACCTACGCGACCTGGTGGATTCGTCAGGCCATCACCCGCGCCATCGCGGATCAGGCCCGTACCATCCGCATCCCCGTCCACATGGTGGAAACCATCAACAAGGTCATCCGCGTCTCCCGCCAGCTTCTGCAGGAGCTGGGTCACGATCCCAGTGCGGAGGAGATCGCCGATGAGATGGGAATGCCCGTCGATAAGGTGCGCGACATCCTCAAGATCGCGCAGGAGCCGGTTTCCCTGGAAACCCCCATCGGCGAGGAGGAGGACAGCCATCTGGCTGACTTCATCCCCGACGAGGACGCATCCGAGCCCGCCGAGGCCGCATCCTTCACGCTGCTGAAGGAGCAGCTCATGGACGTTCTGAGCACCCTCACCCCGCGCGAGGAAAAGGTGCTGCGTCTGCGCTTCGGTCTGGAGGACGGCCGCACCCGCACGCTGGAGGAGGTCGGCAAGGAATTCAACGTCACCCGTGAGCGTATCCGCCAGATCGAGGCCAAGGCGCTCAGAAAACTGCGCCACCCGTCCAGAAGCAAAAAGCTGAGAGACTTTCTGAGCTGAAGAAAAAGCTGCATACAGAAAAATCCCGGACGGCATTTCGGAAAAAACGCCGTCCGGGATTCTTTATTTTCTTTCGTGTATCAGGGCAGGATGGCGCCGCCCGCCAAAAGCGCGGCCTTCAGCTCGGCATAGGGCACATCGCTGACGGAGATGTTCTTCTTCACGGCAATGGCCGCCGCAGCGCCCGCAGCC
>JAZQNZ010000265.1:0-2133 GCA_045627665.1 Oscillospiraceae bacterium | reverse complement strand
GTCAGCGCGGGCAGAGTGCGGCTGGAGGCAAACGTACCCGTCAAAGTGACGATTCAGCCGGAGGAGGGCGCGCCGGCGTGTCTGGAGGTCAATCTTCCGTTTTATCTCAGTGCGGAGGACGAGGCGATCACCGACGAGTGCACCTGCACGGCGCTGCTGCATCTGACGGCGCTGGAAACGCGCGTGCTGAATCCGCGGAAGATCACGGTGCGCGCGGAGCTCGCGGTTGACCTGAAATGCTGGAAAGGCGGGGAGCTGACCTTCTGTGCCGCGCCGGAGCCGTCGGACGCCGCGATCCATGCGCTGGAGCACGGCGCCGCAGTCTCGCCGGTCTGCTGCGTGACGGAAAAGACCTTTGTCCTGACCGACGCCTTTGAGCTTCCGCCGGGAAAAGCGCCTGCGGAGACGGTGCTCGGACGCAGCGTGGCGCTGCGCACCGACGACATAAAAGCGGTGGGAAGCAAGCTGATCCTGAAAGGCTGCGCCGTCAGCAGCCTGCTTTACCGCACGCCGGACGGCGCGCTTGAAACGGCGGAATTTTCAACGCAGTTTTCTCAGATCGTGGATGCCGACTGCGAAACGGAAGACGCCTATGCGGATGTTTCGCTGCTGCTCAGCGGGGTTTACTTCGATGTCCCGCCGGTCGGGGACGGCAGGACGATCAACGCGGAGCTGCACCTCGTCGCGCAGGCGATCCTCCGCAAAACCGCGGAGCTATCCTATCTTGCGGACGCCTACAGCAACACCTATGCGCTGTCCCTGCGCCGTGAAACGCGCGAAACGCCGACGCTCCGGCGGGAGCTTCTGCTGCGGGAAACGGTGCGGGTGCAGACGGAGCTGCCGCAGACGGCGGCGGAGATCACGGCGTGCACCGCAAGCGTCAGCGAGCTGAGCGCCCACGGCGGCGCGGCAGCGCTTACGATCCGGGTAAAGCTGTTTTGCCGCAGCGGCGAAGGCGCACTGTTTACGGCGGAAACGCTCTGCCGCGCGGAGCTGCAGTCCGACCTGCGGGAAAACGAAACGCTGCTGGTACGCAGTGCATTCATCCGCGAGCCCTACGCTGCGGCGTCTGCCGGCGGTGCAGAGCTGCGCCTGCCCGTGGAGGTGCTGGCATTTGCCGCGGAAGAACAGACCTGCGACTGCATCTGCGGCATTACCTATGACGAAACGGCGTGCCGCGATCTCAGCACGGTTCCGACGCTGACGCTGATGCGCGTCTGCAGCGACGCCGACCTGTGGGCGCTTGCGCGGGAGAACTGCTCCACGGTGGAGGCCATCCGGGAAGCGAATGCCCTTGACGCCGCAGCCGAGCCGTGGGAGCGGCTGCTGCTCATTCCGAAGACGATGTAGAAAAATCGGTGTTCTTTGTGCTTTTTTTGGCCCGTTGTATTGCCAAGCGACTGTCTTTGTGCTACAATGCTCGGGTAAAATATACACAAGGGGCTGAAACTCTATGTCTGGACATTCCAAATGGCACAATATACAGAAAACCAAAGGTGCGGCGGACGCAAAGCGTGCGCAGGCCTTCACCAAGATCGCTCGTGAAATGATCGTTGCCGTCAAGGAAGGCGGCAGCGGCGATCCTGCGAACAACTCCCGCCTTGCCACCGTCATCGCGAAGGCAAAGGCGGCAAATATGCCGAACGACAACATCAAGCGCACCATCGAAAAGGCGCTTGGCTCCGGCAGCACGGACAACTACGAGCGCGTGACCTACGAAGGCTACGGGCCTTCCGGCGTTGCCGTCATCGTCGAAGCGATGACCGACAACCGCAACCGCACCGCATCCGAGGTGCGTCACTTCTTCGATAAATACGGCGGAAATCTCGGCGCTGCCGGCTGTGTATCCTGGTCGTTTGACCGCAAGGGCGTCATCGTCATCGACAACGAGGACGAGGAGATCGACGAGGATACCGCCATGATGGATGCGCTGGACTGCGGCGCGGACGACTTTGAGCCGGACGGCGAGACCATGACGGTCTATACCGCAACGGACGCTGTTGCCGCCGTGGCCGAGGCGCTGACCGCCAAGGGCTACAAGCTCCTCTCCGCGCAGGAAGAGATGCTTCCCCAGCAGGGCTACATCAAGCTCACCGACGAGGGCGACATCAAGAATATGCAGAAGATGCTGGA
>JAZQNZ010000264.1:0-3426 GCA_045627665.1 Oscillospiraceae bacterium | reverse complement strand
CCCATCAAGTTTGCCGGTATCGGCGAAAAGCTGGATCAGATCGAGGTCTTTCATCCCGACCGTATGGCAAGCCGCATCCTCGGCATGGGCGACGTCCTTACCCTGATCGAAAAGGCGGAGGCGACCTTTGACGAGCAGAAGGCAAAGGAGATGGAGGAACGTCTCCGCGCCAACAAGTTCACACTTTCCGATTTTTACGATCAGCTTCTCCAGATCAAGAGCATGGGCGGTATGCAGGACATTCTTTCCATGGTGCCCGGCGTGGACAGCAAGGCGCTTGCGGGTGCGAGCGTTGATGAAAAGGCGCTTGCCCGGACGGAAGCGATCATTCAGTCCATGACGCCGTATGAGCGCGAAAATCCGGGTGTGATCGGCAGCAGCCGCAGAAAGCGCATTGCGGCCGGCAGCGGAACGACCGTGATCGACGTGAATAAACTCCTGCGCCAGTTTGAGTCCATGCAGAAGCTGATGAAGCAGATGAACGGCATGACCGGCAAGCAGAAGCGCCGTATGCAGCGCATGGGCGGCGGATTTCCGGGACTGCCCGGCGGTTTCGGACTGTAATCAGCCGACGGAAAGCGTTTGCAGAAATCACTATTCATTTTGCGTCTCCGGACGCGAACTCAGTTGGACATACCGGCGCGCAGGCGCCTGTATATATTATGAATATTTTAATGGAGGTGAAAATACATGGTCAAAATCAGACTGCGCAGAATGGGCGCGAAGAAGAATCCTTATTATCGCGTCGTGGTTGCAGACTCTCATTTCCCCAGAGACGGTCGTTTCATCGAGGAGATCGGCACCTATGATCCCACCGCACAGCCCTCTCTCGTCAAAATCGACATGGAGCGCGCAAAGTACTGGATCGCCAACGGCGCACAGCCGACCGATACCGTCAAGGCCCTGCTGAAGAAGGCTGAGGCATAAGGAGAATTACCCGAAATGAAAGAACTGCTGACCTATATGATACAGAACCTTGTCGATCATCCCGACGGGGTTGCTGTGACCGAGCGCGAAGCCGGCGGCGAGACGGTCTATGAAGTCCGCGTTGCTGACGGTGATATGGGCAAGGTCATCGGCCGACAGGGCAGGATCATCAAGGAAGTTCGTGTCCTTATGAAGGCCGTTGCCCAGAGAAAGGGCAAAAAGGTATCCGTTAAGGTGCTTGACTGAACACCAAAAAAGTCCCCGTGATTTCGCGGGGGCTTTTTTGGGATATAAAGGAGAACATTTTAATATGGAAAAGAAGCAATATCTTGAAGCCGGTGAGATTGTCAACACGCACGGCGTCCGCGGAGAGGTGAAGATCCTTCCGTGGACGGACAGCGCGGAATTCCTGCTCGGCTTCAAAACGCTGTATATAGAAGGGCAAAGCTATCGCGTGCGCTCCTCGCGCGTGCATAAGGGATGCCTGATCGCGGAGCTGGACGGCGTTGCGGACGTGAATGCCGCCATGACGCTGAAGGGCCGCATCGTCTGCTTCGACCGACGCGACGCGAAGCTGCCCAAGGGCAGATTTTTCCTTGCGGACATCATCGGCGCGAAAGTTGTGGACGAGTCCGGTGCGGAGATCGGAACCCTGACCGACGTCATTGAAAATCCGACGCAGAATATTTACGTTGTCCGCGGCGAGACCGAGCATCTGATCCCCGCCGTGCCGGAGTTTATTCTGAATACCGACAGCGAAAACGGCATCCTTACCGTTCATCTGATTGAGGGAATGTAAGATGAAGATCGATATTCTGACGCTGTTTCCCGACAATATGAACGCCATGCTCCACGAGAGCATTCTCGGCCGCGCCGTGAAAAAGGGAATTCTGGAGATCAACTGCGTCCAGATCCGCGATTTTACGACCAACCGCCAGCACCAGGTGGATGATTACCCCTACGGCGGCGGCTGGGGCTGTGTGATGATGGCGCAGCCGCTTAAGGCGTGTGTGGACAGCGTGGTCGAACAGCCGAAAAGTCCGCGGACGCACATTGCCTATCTGTCGCCGCAGGGGAAGACGTTTACCCAGCAGCGCGCAAGGGAGCTTGTGCGTGACTACGATCACCTTGTCCTTGTCTGCGGTCACTACGAAGGTGTGGACGAGCGGTTTATTGAGGAATGCGTGGACGAGGAAATTTCCATCGGCGATTTTGTACTGACCGGCGGCGAGCTCGCTGCCATGGCGGTGACGGACGCGGTGTGCCGTCTTGTTCCGGGCGTTTTGTCCGATGAAGCGTGCTACACCGGCGAGAGCCACTGGGACGGACTTCTGGAGTATCCGCAGTACACCCGGCCGGACGTCTGGGAGGGCAGAGAAGTGCCCGAGGTGCTGCGCGGCGGAAATCAGGCGGAGGTGGACCGCTGGCGCCGCAAGCAGATGCTTCTGCGCACCATGCGAAAGCGCCCGGAGCTGTTTGAGCGCTTTGTCCCGGACGAAGCGGACGAAAAGCTCCTTGCTGAGATCGCGCGCGACGAAAAGCGTCTGAAGCTGTCGGAGCCGGTGGAGTGCCGCGCCGCTTCGGAGTCCGATCTCGATGATGTGATGCTCGCGGTTCGACAGGCAAAAAATTATCTGCGCAAAAACCGCGTGGATCAGTGGCAGGATGCGTATCCGAGCGAAGAGCTGCTGCAATCGGACATCGCTGCCGGCGCGTGCCGTATTCTGACCTACGGCGGTCGATTTGCGGGCTTTTTCGTGCTGACTGACTGCCCGGAGCCGGGCTACGATGCGCTGACGGACGGGAAATGGCGCGGCGCAGGGAAGTATTGCACGGTTCACCGCAGCGCCGTCGCGGCGGAATTCCGCGGCAGCGGTATGGCGGACTATATCTTCCGCTTTGCCGAAACGCTTGCGCTTGCCCTCGGCGCCGAAGCGCTGCGTACCGATACCCACCGCCGCAACGAGCCGATGAAGTCTCTGCTCCGACGCTGCGGCTTTGATTATCGCGGCAATGTTCTTGTGGACTGCGAATCGGGACATGACCCGCGTCGTCAGGCGTTTGAGAAACTCCTGCAAACGACAAAAAGTAAAGAATAAAAAATATATTGTAAAACATACTTGACAAAACGTAAAACGAGTGCTATGCTCTCCTTGTAAACAAAAACAAGGGGGTATTTCACTATGTCTGTTCCAAAATTTCTCGGTTTCATCTGCGGCGTCCTTCTGGCAATTCTGATTTGCGTCATCATCCGTCTTGCAACGAAGTCCGGAAAGAGCGGCGGTTATGCCGCGCCTTTCAGCCGCAGCAAAAACTTTGATGAGCGCCAGCTCGCCGTGCAGGGCTTTGCCTATCGCATTGCCTACATTGTTTTGCTCCTGATGGTACTCGCTTACGGGATCGTTGACGTTGCCTTTGATCTCTGCTGGATCGAGCCGCTGATTGCGATCATGATCTGCTTCTCGTTCTCCGTGGCGATCTTTGCATTGATCTGCATTT
>JAZQNZ010000263.1:0-3596 GCA_045627665.1 Oscillospiraceae bacterium | reverse complement strand
AGGAAACTCCCGCCGCAGCAGCGGCGCGTCGGCGCGGGAGTCCAGATACTTTCCGAAGCAGGCGCCGAGCAGAAACAGGAACGCCCACGGCAGAAGCGGGTAATAATCCGACGAATAGAAGTCCGCGCTGCGCAGGCCGAGCGGGTACAAAAACATTATGTCAACTCTAATCGCAGACGTCAGCCACGCCGTCACCGCAAACAGCGCTGCGCAGACGGCGGCGAAGCCCGCGCCGAGATGCGGTTCCAGCCGCGAGCGAAAAGCGCCGAAGAGCATCATGCAAACGCCGAGGAGCTGCAAGACGCCGAACTTTACCGGCAGGCCAACAAACGCCGATGCCGCAGCAACCAGAAATCCCGCGCAGAACACCGCAAACCCGCGGCGCACCGCGCTGCGCGAGAAGCGCGCGACCGTTCCGGACAGGAAAATGAAGCTGCCCCCGCAGAGCCACCCCGCAGCCAGTGCGGCAGGGCGCTGCATCGTTCCCGCGGCAAGCACGCCCGTCAGCTCCAGATCGTACAGCGCATGGTAAACGAGCATGAAACATACGCAGAGGGAGCGCCACAGGTCCAGCACTTGCATGCGTTTCACCCGGCGCTCCCTCCCATCGTTCGGTTATACGTTAAATCTGAAATAGGTCACGTCACCGTCCGCCATGACGTACTCCTTGCCCTCGGCGCGGACAAGACCTTTCTCCTTTGCGGCGTTCATGCTGCCGCAGGACTTCAGGTCGTCAAAGGCGACGATCTCCGCGCGGATAAAGCCGCGCTCGATGTCGCTGTGGATCTTGCCCGCCGCCTGCGGCGCCTTTGTGCCGCGGCGGATCGTCCATGCGCGGCACTCGTCCGGGCCGCAGGTGAGGAACGAGATCAGGCCGAGCAGCGTGTAGGAGCATTTGATCAGGCGCGTCAGACCGCCCTCGGTCATGCCGAGCTCTTCCATGAACAGACTCCGGTCTTCCTCGTCAAGCTGCGCCATTTCCTCCTCGAATTTGGCGCAGACGGGAAGCACCTGGCTACCCTCCTGTGCGGCATGGTCGCAGACAAGTTTGAAGTATGCGTTGCTGTCGTGGTCGGAAAAACCGGCCTCGTCCATGTTGCAGGCATAGATGACGGGCTTGGTCGTCAGCAGGTCGGATGTGCCGATCAGCTCCAGATCATCGGCAGAGCAGTCATAGCTGCGGGCGGGCTTTCCCTCGTTGAGATGGGCAAGCAGGCCCACAAAAACCTCCGCCCCGTGCAGGAAGCTCTTGTCGCCGCCCTTGCCGGCCTTGCGCGCCTTGGCAATGCGGCGCTCCACCATCTCCATGTCCGCCATGATAAGCTCCAGATCGATCGTGGCGATATCGCCGATGGGATCGACGGGAACATTGGTGCTGGTGTCCGCAACAACGTGCATGATGTTTTCATCGTCGAAGCAGCGGACAACATGGACGATAGCGTCCGTGCGGCGGATATTTTCAAGGAACTTGTTGCCGAGACCTTCGCCCTTGCTCGCGCCCTTGACAAGACCCGCGATGTCCACAAATTCGATCACGGCGGGGGTATATTTCTTCGGCTGGTAAAGCTCCGCAAGGAAATCCAGACGCTCATCCGGCACGGTCACGACGCCGACATTGGGGTCGATGGTGCAGAACGGATAGTTGGCGCTTTCCGCCTGATTGCCGGTCAGGGCGTTGAACAGAGTCGATTTCCCGACGTTGGGCAGGCCGACGATACCGAGTTTCATATGTATCTTCCTTTCATACTAATATCTGATGAAAAACAGATATTTTTCATCAGATCTTTTGAAGCATACAAGCGCCGCGCAGCGCGGTTCATACTTCAAAAGCCGTCTCATACGAAACCTGCGCCGCTGCGGCGGCTATGAAAGCAAGCCGCTTTGTGTCTTGTTTTCATCAGGCTTCAGTATCGCACATTCAGCGCCGAAATCGCTTCCGGCGCTGATGCAGTATTATTCCTTATTTTCGGAGTCTTCCCCGTTCTCCGGGCGGTCGAGCAGATCATAGAAGTCCTTTGTCTCTTCCGCAAGCGTTTCCGCGGGGGATTCCGCCGTCTCACCGCGCTGCTCGGGCGTGGGCTCGGCAGCGGGATCATCGTCGATGAACATGTGGATCTTGCGCGCGGGACGCTCGATCGTGTCATCCGGCAGCCGGGGCTCCGGCTTGGGAGGCGGCAGCTCGCCGTGGTCGCAGAAATAGTTGAACTCCTCGCCGTCCATCGTTTCGTGCTGCAGCAGATACTCCGCCACGGCGATGAGGGTGTCCTTGTGTTCAAGCAGCAGCTTTTCGCAGGCGGCTTCCGCCTCATCGAAGATGCGCTTGACCTCCTCGTCGATGAGGGCGGCGGTCTCCTCGGAGTAGCTCTTGGTCTGGCCGAAGTCGCGGCCGATGAAGATGCTGTGGTCGGAGCTGTCGTAGCTGATGGGGCCGAGCTTTTCGCTCATACCGTACTGCGTGACCATGCTGCGGGCCAGACTCGTGGCCTGCTGAATGTCGCCGGAGGCGCCGGTGGAGATATCGTCCAGAAACAGGCGCTCGGAGATTCGTCCGCCGAGACCCATGACAATATTCTCGAACATCTCGCCGCGGGACTTGAAGTTTTCCAGATCCTCCTGCGGGCGGAACATGGTGAAGCCGCCGGCCATCCCGCGCGGGATGATGGTGATATAGTGCACCGGGTCGGTATGCTCCAGATACTTGCCCGCGATGGCGTGGCCCGCCTCGTGGTAAGCTGTGAGCTTCCGCGCCTTTTCGGACATTTTTTTGCTCTTTTTCTCGGGGCCCATGGAGACTTTGAGGATTGCCTCCTCGACCTCCCCGCTCGTGACGAAGCGCTTTTCGCGGCGGACTGCCAGCAGTGCGGCCTCGTTCATGAGGTTTTCAAGGTCGGCGCCGGAGAAGCCGGCGGTGCCCTTTGCGATGGAGTTCAGGTTGACATCGTCACCGAGCGGTTTGCCCTTCGCGTGGATCTTCAGGATCGCTTCTCTGCCGCGGATGTCGGGCAGACCGACATAGACCTGACGGTCAAAGCGGCCGGGACGCAGCAGCGCGTTATCCAGAATATCCGCACGGTTGGTCCCCGCCATGACGATGACGCCGTCGTTGTTGCCGAAGCCGTCCATCTCGACAAGGAGCTGGTTCAGCGTCTGCTCGCGCTCGTCATGTCCGCCGCCGAGACCGCTGCCGCGCTGGCGGCCGACCGCGTCGATCTCGTCAATGAAGATGATCGCGGGCGCAGCCTTCTTCGCCTGCCCAAACAGGTCGCGGACGCGGCCTGCGCCGACGCCGACATACAGCTCGACAAAGTCCGAGCCGGAAATGCTCAAAAACTGCACGCCGGCTTCGCCCGCGACAGCCTTGGCAAGCAGCGTCTTACCGGTACCCGGAGGGCCGACAAGCAGCACGCCCTTGGGGATGCGCGCGCCCATCTCGGTATACTGCTTCGGGTTTTTCAGGAAGTGGAGGATCTCGGCCAGCTCTTCCTTTTCCTCGTCGCAGCCTGCAACGTCGGCAAAGGTCTTTTTCTGCTTCTCGTCGCTGCCGAGGCGCGTGCGCGCTTTGCTGAATTTCATCACGCCGCCGGCACCGCCGCCCT
>JAZQNZ010000262.1:0-2983 GCA_045627665.1 Oscillospiraceae bacterium | reverse complement strand
CAGCGCGGATCATTTTGCGCGTTTCTCGGCGGTTGACGGCAATCCTTCGCCGGAAGAGTATTACGACAGATTTATCTCCAGTCATTTTGAAACCCTTGCGAAGTACCGCACGACGCTTCACGCGGGGGTATATGACCTTTGTGAACCGGATGCCGACTCTTACAGTATGAGCTATCGCGCGCAGTTGGCGCTCCAGTCTGTTAAGGGAGACTACAAGCGTCCCATTGCGTATTATGAATCCTCCATGCTCAAGCAGGAAATCAACACGCAAAGCCTGCTCGCTGACTTTGAAAGCGCAATCAGCGAGGAACAGTTTGTTGTATTCTTCCAGCCGCAGGTGGACTATCTGCGTCAGCGCTATATCGGCGCAGAGGCGCTTGTACGATGGAGTCATCCGACGATGGGCATGATTTCACCGGACGCATTTATTCCCGCTCTGGAACGTCATGGACTCGTCTCGTCGCTCGACCTGTACGTTTGGGAAAAGTGCTGCAGTTATTTGAGAAAATGGATTGACCGCTACGGTGAAAGTACGGCGATTGCGGTTTCTGTCAATATTTCCCGAATAGATATTTCTGCGCTCCCGCTTGTCCAGATTTTCAAAAGCCTGATAAAAAAGTATCGGCTTACGCCTGAACGTCTGCGTCTTGAAATCACGGAAAGCGCATTTATCTCCGATTCCTACAACCTTGTAAAAACCGTGCAGGAGCTGCAGAGCGCCGGATTTACGGTCGAGATGGATGACTTCGGTTCCGGCTATTCCTCCCTGAATACCCTGAAGGATATTCCCGTCAACGCCCTGAAGCTTGATATGAAATTCCTTTCGTACGATGTTGCGAATAACACCCGCGGCGCAAATATTCTCAGCTCGGTGGTTCGTATGGCGAACTGGCTGAAGCTGCCGGTGATCGCTGAGGGCGTTGAAACGCAGACACAGGCCGAATACCTGCAGAGCATCGGATGCTACTATATGCAGGGATATCTTTTTGCAAAACCGATGCCGGTGGACGCTTTTGAAAAGCTTCTGGATGAGAACCCGTTTGCGAAGGCAAAGCGATTCCATGATGTTTCGCTGGAAGGTATGGCACAGTTCTGGAATTCCGACGCACAGAGTACGCTGCTGTTCAATTCCTACATCGGCGGCGCCGCCATTGTGGAGTATAGCAACGAATCGGTTGAAATCGTGCGTGCAAATCCGCGCTTTTTCGAGCAGATCGGAACGGACGAAAGTCAGTATGCCGACTGTATGCTTGACCCGATCAGCACGCTTGACGATGAAAACAGGGCAAAATTTATCGGTATGCTCAAAGAGGCGATTGCGACCGGACAGGAAGCCCAATGCGAAACGCATAATACCTTCTTTTCGGGACATGATCCGATCTGGCTGAGCGCAACGGTCAGACTGATCGCCCGCAATAATGACCGCTACCTCTTTTATATGCAGAGCGTGAATACAACGCGGGAGCATCAGGCGGAAGAGATGGCGCAGAAACAGCGCAAGATTGATATTCTCCGTTCCAATATTATCGTCAAGCAGATGAATGCTGTGACGTTTGAATACTACATCGGATCGCGTGAGCTGCATTTTCGTATGTGCGGGAAAGACGGACGGGTCAATGAGTACGTCAGAGTTCTTGACCAGGATCAACCGGCGTTCAATTATATCCACCCAACATGGTTTGAAACGCTTTATCAGATGCTGGCGGATTTCTCCCGTCCGGGTTCCTCACGGCAGATCGCAAAGGTGGAATTCCTTTCAAAGTTCTGGGGAGACCGCTGGCAGTGGAGCCGCTGTCATTGCGACTGTATGCGCGGATCGTCCGGCGAAGCTTACTGTCTGGTCGGGCAGATCGAGAATATTCAGTCTGAAAAGGATAACGAAGAGCTTCATGCGCTGATCGGCAGAAGTGCGCAGTGAGGGATGATTTGCCGGATTTCCGACTGAAGAGCAAATTCTCAACAGTTATGTCAGTATCACGGAATAACCTTTCAATTCGGAGGAAAACACAATGAAAAAAATCATGGCAGTTTTATTGGCGCTGTGTATGGCGGTAACGCTGTTCCCCGCGGCGGCGTTCGCTGTCAACGGGGACACGGCAACTGTCTCTACGTAAAATGATCTGAAATCGGCGCTGAACGGAGACGCGAAAACCGTCATTGTCACAAATACCGTTTCCCTGAAGAACGGGTACGACTTGGACGGTCGTTGAAAGACCGTCACCGTACAGAAGCCTTATGTCCAACGACGGCGGCGGCGCGGCGGAGAACCGCGGCACGATGTATATCAACAACACGGTCATTGCCAACAACTGCTCATCTGAAATGGGCGGCGCCATCAACAACTACGGCGGCAGCATAACGGAGGCAAGCCTTGTCGATCCGTAGCCCGCAAAGCCGCCCGACGCCGAGGTGCTGATTTACGATAACAACAATATGCTTGCGGACAGCACAGTGACCGATTCAAACGGCAAGTACCTGAGCCACGGTCTGCCGGACGGCGACTATAAGGTTACGGTAATATACCCGCAGGACGACAGCCGGACGAAAAACGAAAGCGTGACCATTGACGGTGCAAACGCAACAGAAAATATTGAATTTGATGCGACCGGTTTTTATCTGACCGACGTCGACAGCAATATTTCGGGCTTTTCCGTGGATGGACTGGAAACGGAGGCAAAGCGCCTCTTTGATGCCTATGGAGATACTCCTGTGGCGCTCCTGCTGACGCTCCACGCAGATCGGCAGGACTATGATGAGAGCAAAGCGGCGCACGCTGCGCTGAAAACGGCTGCCGGTGATAAGAGATTCGAACTGCTCTCCGTCGATCTGGAAAAACTCGAGGTTACATCAAGTTCTTCCAATCCGCAGCCGACAACCGGACAGTCTTCCCAAACCCCACTGACGCTCACGTTCCCTGTGCGCGCGAAAGGTGTCAATCCGGAAAGCTTTTCCGTTTACGCATATAATGACGGCAGTCCTGAGC
>JAZQNZ010000261.1:0-2589 GCA_045627665.1 Oscillospiraceae bacterium | reverse complement strand
GAAAACGAAATACGAGCCGGCGGGATCGCACCCGTCTGCGGCGTGGATGAGGCAGGGCGCGGCCCGCTCGCAGGGCCGGGGTGCGCTGCGGCGGTGGTTCTGCCGCAGGGGCTCGTCATCGACGGGCTGGACGATTCCAAGAAGCTGACGGAGAAAAAGCGCGAGGCGCTCTTTGACGTTATCAAAGAGCAGGCAATCGCCTACGGTATCGCCTTTGCGACAGTGGAGGAGATCGAGCAAAGAAATATTCTCGGCGCGACGTATCTTGCCATGAACCGCGCCGTCGCGCAGCTCGATCCCGCGCCCGCGCTGGCGCTGATCGACGGCAACCGCAATGCGGGCATCGCGTTTCCGAGCCGCTGCATCGTCAAGGGCGACAGCCGCGTGGCCTCCATCGCGGCGGCGAGCATCCTTGCGAAGGTCGCCCGTGACCGCTATATGTACGAGATGGCGGAAAAGTATCCGCAGTACGGTTTTGAAAAGCACAAGGGCTACGGCACAGCAGCGCACTATGCGGCGATCCGGGAATCCGGGCCATGCGAGATCCATCGCATGAGTTTTCTGAAAAAGATGCACTGATGGAGAGTAAAAAACTGACAGGCCGCCGCGGGGAAGCCGCCGCGGCGGAATACCTGAAGCAAAAGGGCTACCGCGTCGTCGGCATGAACTATGCCTGCCGCTTCGGCGAGATCGACGTGATCGCGGAAAACCGCGAATATCTTGTGTTTGCCGAGGGGAAGCTGCGGAGAAGCGCGCAGTTTGCCGAGGCAAAGGAATTTGTGACCGCAGCGAAGCAGCAGCGTCTGATCGCCACGGCGCAGCTCTGGCTGCAGAGCAACCCGACGGAAAAGCAGCCGCGCTTCGACGTAATCGAGATCTACGGCGCGGACGCGGCAATCAGCCGGATCAACCATATTGAAAATGCCTTTGAGGGGAATTGAGGGGGAGAAAAGCTATGAAATATTTCAGCACCAGAAACGACAGCGTGAAGTACACGGCGGCGCAGGCCGTCGCCATGGGTCTTGCACCGGACGGCGGACTGTTTGTGCCGGAGACGATCCCGGCTGTCAGCCGGGAGGAGATCGCGGCGCTGTGCAAAACAGACTACCGCGGCAGAGCGGTCAGCATCATGGGCCGCTTTCTGGAGGAGTTTTCCGCCGAAGAGCTGACGGAGTACGTTACCCGCGCCTATGCGGATAATTACGACCATAAGGAGATCGCGCCGCTGCACTTCACGGACGACGGCACGGCTTATCTGGAGCTGTGGCACGGCCCCACCTGCGCGTTCAAGGACATGGGGCTGCAGATGCTGCCCTACCTGCTGACCGCTTCTCTGAAAAAGACGGGCGAGCAGCGTCAGGTCTGCATCCTTGTCGCCACCTCCGGCGACACGGGCAAAGCGGCGCTGGAGGGCTTTGCCGACGTTCCGGGCACGAAGATTTTCGTATTCTATCCGGACGGCGGCGTTTCAAAGATCCAGCGTCTTCAGATGGTGACGCAGACGGGCGAAAACGTCGGCGTATGCGCCGTGAAGGGCAACTTCGACGATGCGCAGACCGGCGTCAAGAAGATCTTCGGCGACGCGGAATTCGCCGCGGAGCTGACGAAGCGCGGATATTTCCTTTCCTCCGCAAACTCCATCAACTGGGGCAGACTGCTGCCGCAGATCGTCTATTACTTTTCCGCATACTGCGACTATGTCAACAGCGGAAAGATCGCCCTCGGCGACGAGATCAACTTCTGCGTCCCGACCGGCAACTTCGGCAACATCCTTGCCGGCTGGTTCGCGCGCGAAATGGGACTTCCCGTCAAGCGCTTCCTCTGCGCCTCCAACGCCAACAACGTCCTCACGGACTTCTTTGAAACCGGCGTTTACGATAAAAACCGCACCTTCCATATGACCATCTCCCCGAGCATGGACATCCTCGTCTCCAGCAATCTGGAGCGTCTGCTCTATATGCTCTGCGGCGCGGAAAAGACCGCGGGCTACATGAAGTCCCTGTCCTCCGGCGGCCGCTACGACGTCGGCGCGGAAACGCTTGCAAAGGTGCAGACGCTGTTCTCCGCCGAATGCTGCGACGACGCCGCAACGAAGGCCAAGATCGCGGACGTCTGGGAAAAGAGCGCCTACCTGATCGACACCCACACCGCCGTTGCCGCCGCGTCTCTGGATCAGTACCGCGCCGCATCGGGCGACACCGCGCCGACGGTGATCGTCTCCACCGCAAGCCCGTTCAAATTTGCGGCGGACGTGCTGAGCGCCCTCGGCGAAACATCGGACGAGCCGCTGACCGCGCTTTCTGAAAAATGCAGTCTTGCCGTTCCGAAGCCGCTCAGCGGTCTGGGCAAACGCACCGTCCGCTTCGACGGAGTTGCCGAAAAGACCGCCATGCCCGGCGTCGTGGACGCATTCCTGAAGTAAGGTATCCTCTCTCCTGAAGTAAGGTATCAAGGTATGAAAAATTCCTGCAGCCTGCGCTGCCGGAATTCAGCGGGGCAAAAAGTGCTTTGCCCCGCTGAAACGATTTTCAAAACATGGAAATTGTTTTGAAAATCATGTGATTGAACGTGAAAGACACCCCTCCTGGG
>JAZQNZ010000260.1:0-3252 GCA_045627665.1 Oscillospiraceae bacterium | reverse complement strand
TGGACTTTTTTGACACACAGAAAAACCTCTGCGGGATTTTTTCCCCGCAGAGGTTTTTCGCATGAAAGCGCGTGAAACGCACACAATACCCGTGGTGTCCCGTGAAAACAAAACGAACTGGAGCAGAACGATGGCGAACCTTACGACCAAAGAACTCTCCGCGCTGGACGATCAGATCCGTCACGAGCAGGTGCTTGTAAAGAAGTACCAGGCGATGGCCTGTCTGTGCAGCGATACGAAGGTGCAGAGCGATCTGAACTGCATCGCGGACAAGCATCAGCGGCATTTCAACACGCTGATGGGCTTCCTGAGCTGAGGAGGGCGGAGCATGGCGATCATGAACCCCGACCAGTGTATGCGCATCTACGACGAGAAGGAAATTCTGGGCGACTGCCTGAACAGCCAGAAGCAGATCACCGCGGCCTATAACACCTTCACCGGCGAATGCGTGAACCCCCAGCTTCGCGGCGCGTTCCTGAATATCCTGAACGAAGAGCATGGCATTCAGGCCGATCTGTTCTCCGACATGAACCAGCGCGGCTGGTATGTGCCGGAACAGGCGCAGCAGCAGAAGATCTGGCAGACCCGCGACCAGCTCAGTCAGGGCTGAACCGCAGATACCCGCAGAAGCGCTTCGGCGTTTCTGCGGGTATCCCGTTATCCGTCGCCCCTGTATTTCCGCCGCGTGGCTTCGCCGCCGCGCAGGTGCCGTTCGGCCTTGTTGGTATCGAGGATCTGCTTGACCTGCCGGTACAGGCTCTCGCTGCATTCCGGCAGACGCTGGGTCAGATCCTTGTGAACGGTGCTTTTGGAGATGCCGAAGCGAACGGCGGCGGCGCGGACGGTGCCGCCCGTTTCGATGATCCACGCCGCCAGATCGCAGGCTCTGTCCTCTCGGTAGCTGCGCAATTTCGATCACTCCCCGCGTCCTTCCTCACAGAAGCATATGCGCGGGGAAGCGGGGATATGAGCAGGATGCAGGAGCGGATGACGCCGCTTAAGGCTGACTTGTTCGACACGCAGACGCGCCGGGGAGAACCGTGCCGTTCTCTCCGGTGCATTCTCGTTTTACCCGCGCAATTCGATCAGCGCCATACGAACAGCGTAGCCGTCGTTGCTTTTCTGTAAAACCTCCTGCGCCCCGCATTCCTCCAGCGTGCGGCGCAGGTCGGTGAGGAGCTGCGTCAGATAATTCCGGTTTTTCTCGTAGAAATATGCGTTTTCTTTGCTGTCCTCCCACAAAAGTTCACACAGCGCTCCGGCGGAAAGGCTTTTCCCGTTTTGACGGATCAGCGTGGCAAGGAGCTTTCCCGTTTTCCCCCGGCGGAAATGTACCGGATTGCCGTTTCGGTCAAAGACGTTGACGCCGCCGTATAGATCGACAGTCAGCGCGACCTCGCTTCGGCGAAGGCGGAGCTTCAGCCGGTTAAGCTCACGCTGCACGTCGTCCGCGTCAATGGGCTTGAGCAGATAGCCGTCCACATGAAGCCGTGCGATCGCATCGACTGCATAGCTGGCGTGACCCGTGCAGAAGATAATGCCGCAGTCGGGATTGATGGCGCGAAGCCGATCCGCAACGGCAATTCCGTCCATGGAGCGCAGCTCAATATCCAGAAACGCCACGTCAAACGGATGCCCCTCGGCGTAAGCCAGCGCAGCGGCTTCGCCGGTGAATTTTTCGCTGTGCGAAATATCCGGGGAAGCGGAGACCACCCGGTCAAGCCAATCCAGGAGGATGGGCTCGTCGTCCACACAAATCGCAATCATACGGATGCACTTCCCTTCGGTATTCTGATCTCGCAGACGGCGCCCTGTCCGGGCTGACCGGTGACGGACAATGTACCGCTGCACAGCATTTTGAGTCTTGCTCGGGCATTCGCAATGCCGATGTGCTTTCCCGTCTTTGCCGCGGTCATATCGAATCCTGCGCCATCATCGGCAATGCGGATGATATAGCAGTCTTTTTCTTCCGCAGAAGCGATCCGCACGGTGCCGGAAGCGCCCGGCTGCTTGGAAACGCCGTGCCGCACGGCGTTTTCCACCAGCGGCTGCACCGTCAGCGCCGGGAGAAGAAATGCGTCTGCCTGAATGTCGTATTCCACCCGCAGACCGGAGAAGCGAACCTCCTCGATGGCAAGATAGTTGCGGATATGCTCCAGCTCCTTGGAAAAGGGGATCATCGCATCCTCGCTCAGATCCGTATAGTTATCCCGGAGATAGCGGGCAAACTTGGAAGCGAGCGCACCCGCCTCCGGCGCACCGGGGTAGCAGAGCGCGACGATGGAGCTCATGGTGTTGGCGATGAAATGGGGGCTGATCTTCAGGAGCATGGCATTGGCGCGGCTGAGCTCCAGCTCCCGCTCCCGCCGCAAAAAGAGCTGCCCGCTTTCCAGATAGATGTTGAAAAACAGCAGATACAGCGGAATGAGGTACAGCAGCGTGGCAAAATTGGAGAAAATACGAAAATAGAAGTCCGAACCGTGAAACGGAAGAAACAGCAGCCAGCTCAGCAGCGGGAAAACGGAATAGCTCATGAGCGTCAGCTTTGTTTTGCGCCTGCACTGTGCCGTCAGAATGATCAGCAGATAGAGGACGAACCACAGCATGGTCAGAAGATAGAGCAGGCTGGAGTGCGTCACAAAGCTCCCGTCCGGCTCGACGGAAAAGCAGAAGCCGGTAAAATAGTTGACCAGCGTTACCAGCACATAGACCGCGAAGAACGCAAGATAGGCGACCTCACAGACCTTTTCTCCGAAGCGGCTCCGGTATTTTCCCTTCTGGAAGAACCAGAAAGCCAGCCAGTAGAGAGAGGAAAACAGATATTGCACCGTATACAGCAGCATGGTGAGCCGCCGAAGCTCCGCTCTGCCCTCGCTGACGCCGGCGGAAAGCGCCGTCAGCGTGTAAAGAAAAAAGGCAAAGACGATGGCTTCAAAGCGGCGCTTTTCCCGCACGTCCCAGGTAAAGCCGAAGATGCAGAAGAAGTAGAGCAGAAGGACAAATATCAGCGCGATCAGCGCGAGAAACAGGTTCACGGTTTCAAAGACCGCACCGAAATCCGTGAGCCGGATCGCCGAGACAACGGCGGCAAAAAACAGGAGCAGCATGAGAGCGAAGGAAACGTATTCCCACGGTTTTTGGCGCTGAAGCGCTGCGTTCTCTTCGTCTTGCATGGCCGTTCCCTCCGGTTCTCTTAGATATTTCCAGTATACCATCGCGCCGCGCTCTTTACAAGCGAGGAAAAAGCGCATT
>JAZQNZ010000259.1:0-7394 GCA_045627665.1 Oscillospiraceae bacterium | reverse complement strand
CGCGGCTTTCTGGAGTCGCCGGAGTATCGCATCATTCCCACCCGCGGTCAGTATTATCTGTTGGACAAGACCGAGGGCAGGCGCGTGAAAGCCACGGTTTTCCAGTGTCCCAGTGAAAAGGGCAAGGGCGTCCTCGTCAGTCCGACCGTCCACGGCGGTCTGATCGCCGGACCGGACGCCATTGTCGGCGCGCCGGACGATACGTCGACGGACGCTGCCGGACTTGCCACCATTGCGTCTGCTGCGCGCCGCAGTGTTCCCGGCGTGGATCTGACGCAGAATATCCGCAATTTCTGCGGCGTTCGCGCAAATTCCGACCGCGAGGACTACATCATCGAGGAAAGCGCCGCCTTCCCCGGCTTCATTGATCTGGCGGGCATCAAGTCCCCCGGTCTGACCGCCGCCCCCGCAACGGGCGAATACGCGGTCACCGTGCTGGAAAAAGCCGGACTGGAGCTGCGCGAAAAATCCGATTTCGTTGACGGACGCACCCACATCCGCTTTGCCCGTCTCTCCGACGAGGAAAAAAATGCCGTCATCGCGCAAAACCCGGCTTACGGCCGCGTGGTCTGCCGCTGCGAGGTCATCACGGAAGGCGAGATCGTCGATGCGCTCCGCTCCCCCATCCCTCCCCGCTCGATCAACGCAGTCAAGCGCCGCTGCGGCGCGGGACTCGGGCGCTGTCAGGGCAGCTTCTGCTCACCCAGAGTCCACGAGCTGATCGTCCGTGAGCTCGGCGTGGACTGGCTGGACGTCTGTCTGGAGGAGCCGGGCAGCGAGATCCTTGCATACGAAACAAAGGGAGGTGTGCAGATATGACCGCCGACTATCAGCTCATCGTCATCGGCGGAGGCCCCGCAGGTCTTGCCGCCGCAAATGCAGCATGGGAAGCCGGACTGCGCAGCATCCTCATCATCGAGCGCAGCAGATACCTCGGCGGCATCCTCAACCAGTGCATCCATAACGGATTCGGTCTGCACTATTTCGGCGAAGCCCTCACCGGCCCGGAGTACGCAGGGCGCTTCATTGCGCTCGTGGAGGGAACCGGCATCGAGGTCATGACCGACACGACCGTTCTGCGCATCACCCCCGCGCGTGAAGTCAGCATCAGCAGTGCCGCCGGCTTCCGCACGCTGCGCGCGGAAAGCATCATCCTTGCCATGGGCTGCCGTGAGCGCTCCCGCGGCGCGGTCGGCATCCCCGGTTCCCGTCCCGCAGGCGTGATCACCGCCGGCACGGCACAGATGTATATGAATCTGCTCGGCTATTCCGTCGGCCGCCGTGTCGTGATCCGCGGCACCGGCGATATCGGACTCATCATGGCCCGACGACTGACGCTGGAGGGCGCAAAGGTGCTCGCCTGCATCGGTGCGGGCAGTCAGGCGGACGGACTTGCCCGCAACGTCCAGCAGTGCCTCCGCGATTTTGACATTCCCCTTCTGCTCAATCACACCGTCACCGAGGTGCGCGGCAAAAACCGCGTGGAGCAGGTCGTCGCCATGCAGGTGGACAGCCGCCGCAGCGTCATCCCCGGCACGGAGATCGTCTTTGACTGCGACACACTGCTCCTCTCCGTCGGACTCATTCCGGAAAACGAGCTGTCACGCAGCGCCGGCATTGCCATCGACGGCCGCACCGGCGGCGCCGCCGTGTTTGAAAACAACGAAACGGAGCTGCCCGGCATTTTTGCCTGCGGCAATGTTCTGCAGGTGCACGACCTTGTGGACTTCGTCACGGAAGAGAGCATCCGTGCCGGGCGCGCCGCAGCGGACTTTGTTCTGCGCGGAGAATGCGCCGCGGGAGATACGTTTGAGCTTTGCGCCGGCAGCAGCGTCAAATACACTGTTCCCATGCGTGCCAGAAAAGGCAACTTGGAAAAGGCGCTGGATATTTCGCTGCGCGTAAAGCGTTCCTTCGGTGCAAACGCCTGCATCGTTGTCACGCAGGGCGAGAAGCAGATCGCCCGCTACAAGCGCGCAAACATGAGCGCAAGCGCGATGGAGAAGCTCTCGCTTCCCCGAAAGCTGCTTGAGTCGCTCAATCCCGCTGACGGCCCCATAACCGTCAGCGCGCTGGAAGAGGAGGTGAAGGAAGCATGACCGACATCATCTGCATTGTCTGTCCCAACGGCTGCCACCTGCAGGTTGACGAAACGAACGGTTATCAGGTCACAGGAAACGGCTGCGAGCGCGGCCTTTCCTACGGCAGGGACGAGGCGACCGATCCCCGGCGCGTTCTGACAACGACCGTCCGGCTGACCGGCAGTGAGGAGCGCCGCTGTCCTGTCCGCACCGCTGCGCCCATCCCGCGCGGCAGGCTCAAGGAGGCGATGGACGTGATTTCCGCTGTTTCCGTTGCCGCACCCGTCAGAGCCGGTCAGGTCATCCTTCCCGATCTACTCGGCACGGGCGCCGACCTCATCGCCACGAGAAATATGGACTGACGAACGTAAAATTCTATTCTGATCTATATAAAATGCTCCCCCGACTTTGCGTCGGGGGAGCATTTTATCGTTTTGCGTTTTGCGTATCACTTCGCCGTCATCAGTTCCAGCGCAGCGATCTTCTCGCAAATGCAGAAGATGTTGATGCTCTGGTAAAGCTGCTCCGTTGTTGGATAGCTGGGCGCAAGCCGGATGTTTTTGTCCTCGGGGTCAACACCGTAGGGGAATGCGGCGCCCGCCGGCGTCAGGGCAACGCCCGCCTCCGCGCAGAGCTGAACCGTGCGCTTTGCCGTTCCGGGCAGACCGTCGAAGCTGATAAAGTAGCCGCCGTTCGGATGGGTCCACTCGCCGATCTGCAGTCCGCCGAGTCCTGTCTCCAGTGCGGCGAGGGCACAGTCAAACTTGGGTCGGAGATAATCCGCCTGCTTTTTCATGTGTTTCTGCAGACCTTTGGAGTTTTTGAAATAGCGGACATGGCGGAGCTGGTTGATCTTGTCGTAGCCAAGCGTCTGAACGCTCATCTGTCTGGTCAGGAACTCGATGTTATGCTCGCTCGCGGCAAACACCGCAACACCTGCGCCGGCAAAGGTAACCTTGCTTGTGGACATGAATTCATACACCATGTCCTCGCTGCCGTACTTTTTGCAGGCGTCGAAAATATTCAGCAGATAGTCATCCTGCTCACGGAAGCCGTGGACATAGTAAGCATTGTCCCAGAAAATGCGGAAATCATCCGCAGCGGGCTTCAGCGCCGCAAACGCCTCCACCGTTTCCGGAGCGTAGGTGTAGCCCTGGGGGTTGGAGTATTTCGGCACGCACCAGACGCCCTTGACGCTCGGGTCGGATTCCGCATACTGCCGGATCATATCCATATCCGGGCCCTCCGGCGACATGGGGATCGTGATCATCTCAATGCCGAACTCCTCGCAGATGCGGAAGTGGCGGTCATAGCCCGGCGCCGGGCAGAGGAACTTCAGCGGTCCCTGCTGTCCCCACGGCTTGCTGCCGCCGTAAACGCCGAGAACGAGCGCCTTGATTACCATGTCATACATCAGGCAAAGGCTGCTCTGCCCGCCCATAATGATGTTCTCCATCCGGAGCCCGAGGATCTCCGCAAACAGCTCCTTCGCCTCGTCTGCACCGGCCAGCTCGCCGTAGTTGCGGACGTCCGTACCCTTGCGGGTGTAGATCAGGTCGTAGGGATTCTGCTGCAGCATATCCATGCTCAGATTCAGTTGGGTCGCGTCCGGCTTGCCGCGCGTCATACTCAGATTGCGTCCCGCCGCCTTTTCCTGCAGATAAAGCTCGCGCTGTTTTTCAAGTTCCGCAAGGCGCGCGGATTCAGTCAGTTCGGAATAAGCCTTCATAATCATTACCTGTCATTTCCAAAATATTATATTATTATACGGTGCGCATCCGGAAAATACAAGTATCTTTTTCCTGAATTGCAGATTTTTTCTGTTTCTTAATGTATTTATGCATTCTCTGCATAATTTTGCATCTTCTCTTGCAATGCGCAGCAGAAAAACGACCGGCGGGAGCGCTCCCGCCGGTCGTCTCAGCCGAAACACGGCAAAAATTATTTTGCGTACTCGATCGCTTTGGTCTCGCGCAGAACATGAACCTTGATCTGACCGGGGTAGGTCAGCTCTTCTTCGATCTTCTTTGCGATATCGCGTGCCAGCAGCGTCATCTGATCCTCGCTGACCTGGTCGGGCATGACCATCACGCGGATCTCGCGCCCGGCCTGGATGGCATAGGTGCTCTCGATGCCGGGGAAGCTCTTGGAGACCTCCTCCAGCTTTTCCAGACGCTTGACATAGCTTTCGATGTTCTCCCGTCTTGCACCGGGGCGTGCTGCGGAGATCGCGTCCGCCGCCTGAACGAGGCAGGCGATGATCGTGTGGGGCTCCACATCGCCGTGGTGTGCCTCGATCGCATGGATCACATCGTCGGATTCCTTGTACTTTCTGGCAATATCCACGCCGATGGTAACGTGGCTGCCCTCGACCTCATGGTCAATGCTCTTGCCGATATCGTGCAGCAGACCGGCACGCTTGGCAGTGGCAGCATCAATGCCCAGCTCACTTGCCATCAGGCCGGCAATATGGGCAACCTCCATGGAGTGGTTCAGGACGTTCTGACCGAAGCTGGTACGGTACTTCTGGCGGCCGAGCAGTTTGATAAGGTCGGGATGGATACCCTGAACGCCGGTTTCAAACACGGCGCGCTCGCCCTCGCTCTTAATGATGGCGTTCACTTCCTTCTGGGACTTTGCAACCATCTCTTCGATGCGGGCGGGGTGGATTCTGCCGTCGGCGATCAGCTTTTCCAGTGCCAGACGCGCCACCTCGCGGCGGACGGGGTCAAAGCTGGAAACGGTGATGGCTTCGGGTGTGTCATCAATAATGAGGTCGCAGCCGGTCAGCGTTTCGATGCTGCGGATGTTGCGGCCTTCGCGGCCGATGATGCGTCCCTTCATCTCGTCGTTGGGGAGAGGTACGACGGATACGGTGATTTCGCTCGCATGATCCACGGCGCAGCGCTGGATCGCCAGCGCGACGATTTCGCGGGCATTGCGGTCAGCTTCTTCTTTGTACTGGGCCTCGATCTCCTTGATCTTGACCGCCATCTCGTGTGTCACTTCGGTCTCAACGTTGGAGATAAGGTAAGCCTTTGCTTCCTCAATGGTGTAGCCGGAGATCTTCTCCAGCATTTCCATCTGGGACTTCTTGATGAGTTTGATTTCCTCCTGCTGGGCTTCCGCCTCAGCGATCTTACGGGTAAGGCTTTCCGCCTTTTTCTCCAGAGTATCCGTCTTCTTGTCAAGGTTTTCTTCCTTCTGCTGCAGACGGCGTTCCTGCTTGGAAAGTTCCGCGCGGCGTTCCTTTACCTCGCGCTCGTACTCAGTACGGTTTTTGTGTATTTCTTCCTTTGCCTCAAGGAGCACTTCGCGCTTTTTGCTCTCCGCGCTCTTGATTGATTCATTAATGATTCGCTTTGCTTCTTCCTCAGCGCTGGAGATCTCGCGCTCCGCAACACGCTTGCGGATGGTGAAACCGATGACAGTGCCGATCACTGCGCCTGCGATCAATCCGATAATGAGCCAAACCCAAAATGGCATAGTAAGTAAACACACCTCCATTCTTTTAGAATTTTGCGGTGGTTTTCTTGAGAAAACGGGTGGTGAGCGCACCCGTCGAAAAGGTGAATGAAATAATATCGAAAATATTATTCAAAACGGTGCTTTGCTTCTGCCCTCCCCTGGGCATCCGCATATAGCATTACCGATTTATTTTATAACCAAAGCTGCATTATGTCAAGCCAAATGGTCGTCCGAAGCGCAAAATTTTCCGTAAAAGTTACGAGCCGGGGAGATCTGCCGCCACACAGCCGGTTTTGAAAGTCACATAAAAAATCGGGGCGCAGCTTTTGCTGCGCCCTGAGAAATATGCATTTATCGCAAAATCAGTCGATCAGACCGAGCTTTTCGCGCTCCTTGAGCGCATCCTTGCGGCTCAGGTTGACGCGGCCGCGCTCGTCGATCTCGGTGACCTTGACCCAGGTCATGTCGCCGATGTTGAGCACGTCCTCGACCTTCTCGGTGCGCTTGAACTCCAGATCCTTGATATGGCACATACCGTCCTTGCCGGGAACCAGCTCGACGAACGCGCCGATCGGGATGATGCGGACGACCTTGCCATAGTAGAGCTTGCCCACTTCCGGCTCAAAGACGATGTTCTCGATAGTCTGGCGGGCGGCGCGGCAGGCCTCGATATCCTCGGAGGCAATATAGATGTTGCCGTCGTCATTGATGTCGATCTTGGTGCCGGTCTCGGCAGTGATTTTCTGGATGACCTTGCCGCCGGAGCCGATGACCTCGCGGATCTTGTCCGGGTTGATCTTCATCTGGATCATCTTGGGTGCGGTCTTGGCAAGCTCCTTGCGGGGCTCGGGGATCGCCTTGAGCATGATCTCATCGAGGATGTTGAAGCGGGCTTCCTTGGTGATCTCAAAGGCCTTCTTGACGATTTCGTGCTTCAGACCGTCGTTCTTGAGGTCCATCTGGATGGCGGTGATGCCTTCCTTGGTGCCGGCGACCTTGAAGTCCATCTCGCCGTGGAAGTCCTCAACGCCCTGAATGTCGATGAAGGTGGTGAAATCGTCGCCGTCCTGAATGAGGCCGCAGGAGATGCCGGCGACGGGTGCCTTCAGAGGAACGCCTGCGTCCATGAGCGCCATGGTGGTGCCGCAGATGGAGCCCTGGCTGGTGGAGCCGTTGGAGCTCAGGATCTCGGAGACGACGCGGATGGCGTACGGGAACTCTTCCTCGGAGGGGATGACGGCCTCAAGCGCCTTCTCAACGAGAGCGCCGTGGCCGTACTCGCGGCGGCCGGTGGAGCGGGCGGCACGTGCCTCACCGCAGGAGTAGGGCGGCATATTGTAGTGGTGCATGAAGCGCTTTTCTTCCTCTTCCCAGATGGTGTCCAGCTTCTGGTTCATGGAAAGGGTATTCAGCGTGGCGATGGAGAGCACCTGGGTCTGGCCGCGGGTGAACAGGGCGGAGCCGTGCACGCCGGGGATCAGGTGCACTTCGCTGGCCAGCGGGCGGATCTCGTTCATCTGACGGCCGTCCACGCGGTGACCTTCCAGCAGCCATGCCTTGACGATCTTCTTCTGCAGCTTATAGGTGATCTCCTCGAGATACTGATCCATGTCGGGATGCTCGTCGAGGTACTTCTCGTGCCAGTGATCCACCATGACGTTCCAGCGATCCTCGCGGACGTTCTTGTCGTCGGTATCCATGGCATTCTTGGCTTCCTCCATGAAGTCGGCGCAGATGGCGTCGAACAGCTCCTGATCGAAGGAGGCGTGCTCATACTCGAACTTGGGCTTGCCGATCTCGGCGACCATCTGATCGATGAGGTCGAGAACGGGCTGTACCTTCTCG
>JAZQNZ010000258.1:0-2962 GCA_045627665.1 Oscillospiraceae bacterium | reverse complement strand
TTTTCCGCGTCGGCGATGTCAGCGGGGGTGACCGTGCGGATGCTGACGGCTTTTACCTTTTCCGGCGGGAAATTGCTGCCGTAGCACAGATCGGCCAGAATGGCGACCTTCCGGGCGGCGTCGATGCCGTCCACATCGGCGGCGGGGTTGGCCTCGGCATAGCCGAGCTTCTGCGCCTCCGCCAGCGCCTCGTCAAAACCTACGCCGCATTGGATCATCTGCGTCAGAATATAATTGGTAGTGCCGTTGACAATGCCGAAGACCTCTTCGATCCGGTTGGCGGAAAGGCAGTTCGTCAGCGGACGCAGCAGCGGGATGCCGCCGCCGACGCTGGCTTCGAACAGCAGGAATACGTTTTTCTCCTTGGCGATCTGCAGCAGCTCCAGACCGCGCTCCGCGATGAGCTGCTTGTTGCAGGTGACGACGCTCTTGCCCGCCAAAAGTGCGCGCCGGACAAATTCGTACGCTACGCCGACGCCGCCGATGCACTCCGCCACGACGCTGACCTCGGGGTCGTTTTCGATGATCGCAAAGTCCTTTACGACCTTGTCCGCCCACGGCTCCTGCGAGCAGTCGCGCAGCTCAAGGATATATTTCAGCTCGACCGGCTCGCCGACGCTCTTCTCCAGATTTGCGGCATTTTCGCTCATGATGATGGCAACGCCGCCGCCGACGATCCCGCAGCCGAGTAATGCAGCTTTTTTCATATTGTTTTCCTCCTTGTTATATGTATCAACCCGCGAGCACTTCGATGCGGATGACGTTCGGCAGGGATTCCACCTGCGTCCGCAGCGCATCGAGCGAAACGGTCATTTCCTCGGCAATGATCGAGATCGTGACAATGCCGACGCCGTTTGTCGGGATGGATTGATTGATCGTGAGAATATTTGCACCGACGCTGGCAAAAATAGATAGGACGGATGAAAGTGCGCCGGGCTTATCCTGCGTGATGATGCTCATGGTGATCACCTGATCGCGTTTGACGTCGCGGAACGGTGTGATCGCATCCTTGTATTTGTAAAAGGCGCTGCGGCTGATGTCCGCCTTTGCGACGGCCTCCGCCACCGTTGCCGCCGCGCCGGTCTGCAGATATTCCTTCGCTTCGCTGACCTTCAGAAATACCTCCGGCAGCATGGATGCCTCCACGATATAGAGCTTTGGTCTGGACATGATACCTCCGTTCTGCCGCAGATGCGGGACAGCAATGTCCCTGATGCGGCGACTTCCGTCCGCGGGACGCGGTTGAACCACCGCGATGTCTGCGCACGAAAGCCATTTGTCTTTATACTGCGGTATAATAACACATACGATCAGACAGTGCAAGACTTTTTTGAAAAATTTTGTCCGGAGCTGATTCTTTGCACATCACATCGTCGAAAACCCTGAATATGATTTTGAGTGCGCTTGTCGTGCTGGCGGTCGGATTTGCGGCGGTTCGGTGGCTGCTGCCGTTCGTGATCGCCGCCGCCGCGGCGATGCTGATCGAGCCTGCGGTCGGACGGCTTTGCCGCCACGGCTGGCACCGCGGAATTGCGGCGGGCGTGTGTCTGATTGCGGGACTGCTTGCCGCTGCGGGACTGCTTTGGGTGCTGCTGGGGCGGCTGACGGACGAGGTTTCAGCGCTTCTGACGCGTCTGCCGGGACTGCTGCAGGAGGCTTCGGCGCTCTTCTCACGCTGGGAGGGAGCGCTTGCCGATTATCTTGACCGCCTGCCGGAGGGTGTGCGGCTGTGGCTCGACCGGGCGGTGCTCGACGCGGGGGAGAGTCTGACGCGGCTGCCTGCGGTCGTGTCCGGAAAGGTTTTGAGTCTGCTGCCGGCGTTGGCTGCCTCCGCACCGGAGGCGCTGCTGTTTGCGATCACGGCGGTGATCGGGACATACTTTATCTCAGCTTCGCGTCCGGAGCTGCTGCATTTTGCCGCACGGCAGATCCCGGAGCGCTTTTTGTGCCGTGCCCGCCTGCTCCGGCGCGATCTGCGGCGGACACTGGGACGCTGGCTGCGCGCGCAGTTCATTCTGCTTGCGATCACCTTTGCCGCGCTGGCAGCGGCGTTTTTGCTGCTGCGCGTCAACTATGCGCTGCTGCTGGCGCTGCTGACCGCGCTGATCGATGCGCTGCCGGTGCTCGGCACCGGGACGGTGCTGCTGCCGTGGGCGGCGGCGGAGATCCTGACGGGCAGCTATCCGCTCGGGATCGGACTGGCGATCACGTATGCGGCGGTGACCATACTGCATCAGAGCATACAGGCAAAGCTGCTCGGCGACCAGCTCGGACTGCATCCGCTGGCGATGCTTGCGGCGATCTACATCGGATTTCGCGTCTGGGGCGTTTGGGGTATGCTGACATTCCCGCTGCTTGCGGTATGCCTGAAGCAGCTTGCGGACAGCGGGATCTTCGGACGCACGATCAGATACTGACAGGGAGGAACAGGGAAGCATGATGGGTGTGATTTTCAGCGTCATCGCCGGCATGGCGATGAGCATTCAGGGCGTGATGAACACGCGCCTCGGCGAGCATATCGGCACGATGGAGGCAAATGCGCTTGTGCAGTGCACGGCGGCGGTGCTGTCGCTGGCGGCACTGGTCGTTTCTCACGGCGGCAGCTTTGCCGCGCTGGGGGAAACGCCGAAGCTGTACTGGTTCGGCGGGGTGCTCGGCCTTGTCATCACGGTCACGGTGATGCTCGGTATCCGCGATCTCAGCCCCACGGTCAGCATTTCCGTCATCCTGATCTCGCAGCTCCTCGTTGCGGCGCTGATCGACGCATTCGGCTGGATGGACAGTGAACGCGTGGCGTTTGCGTGGAGCAAGTATGCAGGGCTGGCGCTGATGGCGGGCGGCGTTTTGCTCTTCAAGCTGAAAAACTGATATAAACTGATATAATTTAAATATGTAAGACAAAAAATTAACGCAGCGCATCCCGGACGGCAACGGCCGCGGGGTGCGCTGCGTGATTTATGCG
>JAZQNZ010000257.1:0-3002 GCA_045627665.1 Oscillospiraceae bacterium | reverse complement strand
GTTGAGCGCGGCGCCGTTGGCAAGAAAATCGTCCACCAGCAGAACCTTGTCCGTCGGCAGAAGATAGTCGCGGCTGATGACTACGGCATAGTCCGTGCCGTGGGTGAAAGAATGCACCGGTGTGGAGTATACGTCGCCGTCCACATTGCTGGTGACGTGCTTTTTCGCAAAAAGCATGGGAACATCCATCGCCATGGCGGCAGAGGCGGCCAGCGCGATGCCGCTGGCTTCGATGGTGAGGATCTTGGTTACGCCGCAGTCCGCATAAAGACGGGCGATCTCCTCGCCGCATTTGCGGAGGAGTCGGGTGTCGATCTGCTGGTTGAGGAAGCTGCCGACCTTGAGAACATTGCCGGGAAGAATCTTGCCGTGCGCAAGGATCATTTCTTCCATCAGGTGCAAGTTTCTCAGCTCCTTTCGGTGGTTTTTAAAACAGAAAAAGCAGACAAAACTGCCTGCCGGTAAAGGGGAGAAGTAAAATAGAAAATACACCGCACAACGGGGGTGACGGAGTATTGACATTTTAACCAATAGTCGTGACTGATCGGCGTCACGGTAGAAACATTCGGGCCATCTATCCGAACCTATATCGGCGAATTATGAACTTATGTGGTCATTTTAAACGAAAAAACCTGCCTTGTCAATATACGACAAAGCAGGTTTTTTAAGTTTGGCGATAACACAAAAAGCCGCATCACATTCCGGACACGCTTCGGCAAAATTCACCATTGCGAAACGACCAGCGCGGAGGCGCCGATCAGCCCCGCGTCACCGCCCAGACGGGCTGCCCGGATCTCCGGCAGAAGGGCGGGATTATTCAGGAAAAAGTGATCGGATACATAGGCTTTGACCGGCTCGATCAGCGCGTCGCCCGCGTTGGAAACACCGCCGCCGAGCAGAACGATCTCCGGATAGAGCGCGTTGATGAGGTTGACCAGTCCCACTGCGACATACTCCGCATATTTCGCGGTGACTGCCTGCGCCGTGGGGTCGCCCGCCGCTGCGGCTTCATAGATGGTCTGACCGGTGATCGCTTCGCAGCGATTGAGTGCGGAATCCGGTGCGGCTGCCGCCGCTGCCGCTGCCTGACGAATCAGCGCCGTGGCGCTGGCGTATGCCTCCCAGCAGCCGCGTTGGCCGCAGGCGCACTGCTCGCCGCCCATGGCGATGCACATATGACCGAATTCTCCGCCGAGACTGTGGTGCCCGGAGAGGATCCTGCCGTCTGCAACAAAGCCGCCGCCCACGCCCGTACCGAGTGTGATGAGCAGGGCGCTTTCCCGCCCGCTGGCGGCACCGGCAACGACCTCGCCCAGCGTTGCGCAGTCCGCATCGTTGCCGAGGAAAACGGGCAGCATAAAGCGCTGATACAGCAGCTCGCAGACAGGGACGCTGTGCCAGCCGATGTTGTGCGCGTTGCGGATGATGCCGTGCTTCGTATCGCAGCTTCCGGGCGCACCGATGCCGATGCCTGCGCAGTCGTTGACGGAAATATCTGCGGATTTCAGCAGTCTCCGGATGATCTGCTCAATGCTGTCCAGCAGGTCGTAGGGGTTCTCGGAAACGATGGTGGGGGTGGATGCAAGCTCAATGATGCGGTAGTTGCTGTCAACAATCCCGGCCACGATGTTCGTTCCGCCGATGTCAACGCCGATTCTGTACATATTGACTCCCTCCGGACGCATTATGCTGCGATGATACCATATATATGGCTGCACGTCTGAAAATCAGTATATCAGATTATTTTTCTTTTGCAAGTTTGCGAGTTAAAATAATGCGTAAAAATTTTTAATAATTTCATCCGCGCCGTCCCACGAGGCAATCATCAGCGCATAGGCGTCCTTTACGACGACCTGCGCTTTCGCCCATGCTGCCATGGACTCCGGATACCATGCACCGCCCTGCGCCTGCGCGTCGATGCGCGCCTGCATGATCTCAGCGGCGGCATCGGCATCGGCTTTGCTTTTGCACTGTACAAAAACGTATTCGTTTACCGAAGAACTGATCATCGGCGCGTATGCCACGAGCTGCAGCGGCGCCAGATCGGAAAGCCCGGGGTAGCAGACATCCAGCAGGTCGCCCTCCAGCGGCGTCATGCCGGAAAGGTCGTTTTCCGCCGCGATCTCTTCGAAAAACGCCGACAGATCTACCGCCGCGCTCTCTGCTTTCTGTCCGCAGCCGGTGAGCGGGAGCATGAGAACAAAAATCACGATCAGAACTTTTTTCATATCAGTTTTCCTCCTTGTATGATCATAATGTCTCGTTTTATCAGATATTGTATCAGACGGAATTTTCCCCGCTTTTGTTCCATGATTGCGGGAAAAAGGTCGGACGAAAGCTTCGTCCGACCTTTTTATTCCTCCATCTGTCTGCCGAGGAAGCCTGCGACGGTCTGCGCCAGCTTCAGCTCGGTTTCGCCGAAGGGGGCGGCACCCTTTGCCGCGGCAAATACCACGCAGCCCAGAACGTCCCCCGCGCTGAGGATCGGCGCGGCGACCGCGATGCAAAGCTCGTCATGGTCGTCTGTCACCGGCAGGGATACGGGGGCTTCCGCACCGTAGATCCGGCGCTTTTCCATGAGCTGCTCCAACGCGGAACTGATCCGCTTTTCCAGCAGCTCGCGCTTGCTGCCGCCGGCGGCGGCGATCACGGTGTCACGGTCACAGATCAGCGTGACCGCGCCGCTTGTTTTGGACAGGCTGCCGCAGATCTGCGCGGCAAACTCCGACAGCTCGCCCATCGGGGAATACTTTTTAAAAATGACCTCGCCGTCGCGCTCCGTGAAGATCTCCAGCGGGTCGCCCTCGCGGATGCGCATGGTGCGGCGGATCTCTTTGGGGATGACGACTCTGCCGAGGTCATCAATTCGGCGTACAATGCCTGTTGCTTTCATAATCAAAAACTCCTTTGTTTCCGTGGCTTCTTGCTTTAGTCTTTGGAAAGCATAGGAATTTATGCAAAGAAGAACTTGGAAGAAGATGGCGGCAGGGTTTGTCGTGAAC